>DATLJG010000472.1:0-2268 GCA_035538995.1 Hyphomicrobium sp.
TTCGCAGGGTCACGTCGCGGCGCGCGTCCCGATTTCCGGTCTTGAGGACGACATCGATCAAGTCGCCTCGCAGGTGAACGGGATGCTCGGAAATCTGCAAAGACTGATCGAGAACGTCAATCAGTCGTCCTCCGACATCGCGCATGATTTGAAGAAGCCATTGAGCCGGCTGCGACAGCGCCTCGACAATGCTCGGCGCAAGGCCGAGACGACCGTCGAGTTTCAGACCGCGCTCGAAGATGCGCTGCTCGATATCGATTCGATCACCGAAACATTCGATGCGCTGCTTCGCATAACTCAAATCGAAGCCGGAGCACGCAAAGACCGGCTCACGCCGGTCGATTTGCGCGTCCTCCTGGCCGAAGTGCACGATGTCTATGATGTCGTCGCCGAGGATGCCGGCGATAAATTGACGTACGCCGCCGACGTTGCATCGACGGCAAATGTTCGCGGCGATCCCGAGCTTCTCGTTCAGCTCTTCGCCAATCTCGTAGAAAATGCCATCCGCCATTGCCCATCGGGAACACGCATCGGCCTGCGGTTGTCATCGTCGGCCGGAATCTGCGCCGTCGCCGTTTCCGATACGGGCCCGGGCATCCCGGCGGCCGAGCGCGAGAACGTTTTCCGGCGGCTTTATAGGTTGGAACGCGCGCGCTCGACGGATGGTAGTGGCCTGGGTCTCAGCCTTGTCTCGGCAATCGCCGAACTGCATGGCGCCAAAATCGTGCTTGCCGACAACGGCCCTGGACTTCGCGTAGAAGTCAGCTTTCCGGCGGCGTGACGCCTGGACAAGAATGGGTTTGTAAGCAGCGGGCCGGGAGCTGGGGTTTCATGCGGACCCGGCCCACTGCTGACGTGCTTAGAGCGGCGAGACGGGAAGTCCATGAAGCTCTAAGACGTTTCCGAATCCCAAGCGTATGTCGGCTTGGAATTATGATTTGGCGCACAGGTCGCGCACGCCGCTACTTGCTCAAAATCAGTTTCCCCGCCTCTGTAATGCGCAAGCGATAATCCTGACCGCGATGTTCGAGAATGACTTCCCGCCGCCCTTTCATCAGTTCGCTGACGAGATACCTCGTCGGACCGACGCGCTGATCGGTGGAATCGTCCTCAGTTGCACGATTTTCCCCCTCTCGTCCGGCGTCCTGTGATGTGCCCCGTATATCCATCTTTCCCGACATTCTTCACTTCCACGCCGGATGAACCGGCCGCACGCCCCGTGGCGATAACGAGTTGCTAATGTAGGTAGACCGCTTGCACGGTCTGTTTCTCGAAATCCGAAGCGCCGGCCTCGTCATCGAGGGCCGCGCTGTGCGATGACTGTGTTTCGGCCAACGAGCGCACAGCGATGCGCGTGCGGTCTGAAATTTCTGCGTTGTCGAGCGCCAATGCGATGCCCCGTTCGAAGGCGTTCTTGTCTCCGTTGCGCGCGGCCTTCAGCAATCCTGTGACCGTGAGTTCGTCGGGAGACACGTGCTGGCAGCCGACGCTGAGATAAGAAAAGCCGTTCCCCCGTTCCTTTCGCAGCGCCCGCAACAACGCCGTCACACGCGCGACGAGCAACGGTCCGTCGATGGCGCCGAGCTGCTCCTCCGAGATCCGGAGGGCGATTTCCCAAGGTTGTGCCGAAGCTGTCGCGTAGACCTCGCAAACGCATCGGAAAACGTCGAGGGTGACGTTCTCGATTGGACGAAAGCCGAGCGAGCTGCGCAGCGGAAATCCGAGGGCATGGCCCGCACAGACATTTTCGTCGGGCTGTTGAGCCACTGACGCGGAATTTGAGGGTTTGCGCTTGGTGTCACGCATTCGACGGGTTTCCTTGCGCAGTTGAATGGAGTGAATGGGCCGTAGACGCGGATGCGCGCGATGCCTCGGCGCGGCGCTCCTGCGGCGTCTCGCTTTCGTCGTCGGACAAATTGGAAAGCATGCGGTCGAAGGCCGACGCGTGACCGGTGGCAAGGTCCCAGATCATGCCGACCGAGGCCGCAAACATTGATGCGGAAAATGCGGCGTTCGACATCTCACGCGCGTCGAACCGCTCACCTGCGAAGTGCGAACGTTTCATCGTCTCTCTCCAAAATATCGGGGTTCAAGGCCCCGCAAATGGCAGACGCGCGGAGTTAAACTAATCTATACCTATGGAGTCAAGATTAAAGTTGGCGCGGCCCGTGCGATGCCCTTGGGTGACCCGGCCGCATCTGTGAGCTTTCGCGGTGCTCGTGCCCTTGAAAAGCCGTTCTGTCGGCAGCATCTCCTGCGGGGCCGTAC
>DATLJG010000473.1:0-2481 GCA_035538995.1 Hyphomicrobium sp.
TAGCTTCGAACACATCGCGGGATGGACCGCCGACGATGTCAAGCGCATCGGTCAGTTACTCGGTATTCCGGGCCGCATCGATCGCGAGCAATGGATCGAGCAAGCGCAGATCCTGGCGAAGGGCGGCGAGACGTATTACTCGCGAAACCGCCTGGCCGCATTGAAGGCCGCCACGCCCGCACCGGAGACTGCCGCCGATCAGATTGCGGAGCGAACATTGTCCGTTTCGCAAACGCAGGATACTTCGGACGAGCAGGAAGCGGCGGCGGAAAGTTCGGAAGAAGCAAACTTTCAGGCTGACTCAGAACCGGAGGAAGCAGTAGCCGCCGAGTCGGAAGATGAAGCAGGCAAAGAGCCAGTTGCCGATGAACTCGTAGATGTCGTCACGGCCGATGTTATTGGGGAGCCGCTCGAAGTGAAGCCTGCGTCCGGGAATGCTCCATCGAATCTCTCTGGCGTTCTCGCCGCAAGTCACGGCCGGTCCGTGGCGGAGATGGCCGCTGCCGCCGCCGCCGCGATCGCAGCGGCTTCTGCAAGCGTCACGCGCGGATTGAAGCCCATTGAGCCGATCTCGCCGCTGTCTCGCGTCGATCCGAAAATCTCGATGCCCGCGAAACTTTCGGACGCGATCAAGGAGAAGGTGGCGGCGTCCGCGTCGGCTCAACTGCAGGATGACGTCGAGCCTCCTCGCCCCCTGGCCGCGTCGAGTCATGGACCGCAGGACGATCTGAAGCGCATTCGTGGTGTCGGCGTGCTCATCGAAAAGCGTCTCAACGCCATGGGGATTTCGCGCTACGAGCAGATCGCGAACTGGACCAGCGGAGAGATTGATCGCGTCAGTCAGGTGCTCGAATTCAAGGGCCGTATCGAGCGCGAAGGCTGGGTGGAGCAGGCGCGTATATTGCTCAACGGCGGTCAGACGGAATTTTCGCGGCGCGTTGATCGCGGCGAAGTCGATACCAGCCGCGAAACGTGACCGAAGTCGCTGCGGGTCATGGCGCCGGAGAACTTGCCGTCTGTGGAATCGTCGCTATTCGCAAAGAATGTTGCGATCGCCGAGATCGTCGGTGCATCGCGGAGGAGCGGCGCATGTCCTTCGCCGGGAACCGTAAATGATGTCATGCGCGGGTGAACCTTGCGCATATCGTCGATTGTCCGCTCCGACAAGAGATCGGAATTTCCGCCGCGAACCACCAGCAGCGGCACGCGCTTCAACGTTTCGAATTGCGGCCACAGCTTCGGTATCGGGCCATCGAGAACCGACAGACACTTGGCAAGTTTCGGATCGTAGCCGCTGACAGGCTTGCCGTTCTTTTCGTTGAAGAGCTGGTGGGCAAGCGCCTCCGCGTCGTCATCCGTCAAATTGGGAAAGTCGCGCTGCGTCAGATCGCGGACGATGTGAACGGCGTCGCTCCAGCTCTTAGGCAGAGGAATGCGGCCCACATACCCCGCGATCCGCGCCAATCCATCCGTCTCGATGACCGGACCGATGTCGTTGAGGACGACGGCGCCGACGAGAGACGGCTGCACGGCGCCGAGCACCATCGTAATCAGTCCGCCGCGCGAGGTACTGATAAAGCCTGCGTCCCGCAAACCGAGCATCGTCATGTAGTCGATGACGTCCTGCATCTCGATCGGCACGGCGTAATTCTTCCAGTCCTTGTCGCTTTCCGACAAGCCACGGCCGCGCGTGTCGAGCGTGAAGACGTCGCGAGACGGCGTGCTGGCCCCGCTGAGAGCGAGCGCGATCGTATGAAAGTCGCGGCTGTTTCTCGTCAATCCGGCAAGGCACATCACAGGACGAGCGCCGCTCGGGGTTGCGGCGCGATAGTGACGCCCGTAGAGGCGCAAGCCATCCCGGCAGGTGAAGTAGATTTCCGTAAAGTCGCGATCTTTGGCCATGCGCCTTAGCTCTTGATCATGCTCAGTGCCGTCAGCCTTCGCTATCGCCAACTGTGGTTGCGCGCGTTTCATTGCTCGATCCACGCCCGCCACCAGGTCGCGCGCGCTGGAGATCCTGCTGCAGGCGGAGCGCGCTCTTCGTATCTCCGAGGCGCGCCCGATAGACCTGGATGTTCGCCAGCACCTTGGTTACGTAGTCTCGCGTTTCTCTGATCGGAATGCGTTCGATCCAATCGATCATATCGATGCGGGCATCACGCGGATCGCCATTCTCGCGTATCCACTGGCGGGCACGGCCCGGGCCGGCATTGTAGCCGGCAAGACCGAGAACGTAGGAGCCGTCGAAATCTTCAAGGCGGTCGGCGACGTAGGCCGAACCGATCGCCACATTGTAATGCGGGTCCGAAGTCAGCCGATCGATATGGCATTTGATCTTATAGACTTTGCAGACGTGACGCGCCGTACCCGGCATCACCTGCATAAGACCTTTGGCGCCCGCGCCGGACACTGTTTGCGTTGAAAATTCGGTTTCCTGCCGCGTAAGTCCGAGAAGGAACGCTTCCTCAGGCGGCGAACGCA
>DATLJG010000474.1:0-9682 GCA_035538995.1 Hyphomicrobium sp.
TACTCGATATGCGCGTCTTCGCGGAGATCCTTGAGGTAGCGCTTGGCCATGACTTCGAATTCTTTCTGCTTCAGCTCGCCTTCGGCCGCCGTGCGCTTTTCCTGATCCGTCTGGACCGCATCGCGGTTGCAGACGACGTAAAGTTCGACGGCGCCGTCGCCGACCGTCGGGGGCAGCATTTCCCCATCGTTGGCGTTGAGCAAGAGCGTACGTGTCGGTTCCGGGATCGTCGATGATTTCTTCTTGCCGAGGTTTTCGAATTTAGCCCCGGGAATGCCCGTCGCAGCCGTCGCCGTCGATGTGCAGCCAGAGAACCGTGACCGGATTTTCTCGGCTTCCTCGATGCGCTGCGCGATGCCGTGCGCTTCCATCTTTTTCGGCAGCATGATCTTTACACGCTGAATCTGCAACTCAACGTCGGTCTGCTCGGCTCCGGCCGCCGAGGCCACCATCTTGTCGACGTCGCGCGTGTTGACGTTGATGAGGGGACCGAAGCGTCGCCGGACGACTTCATTCCAGGAGAGCGCGGCGCGAATTCGGTTCTTCATCGGATCGAGACTGCCGCCGACCTGCTTCTTGAATTGGTCGGTCGTCATCTTGTTCCGCTGCGCGATACCTTTGAGAACGCGATCGATCTCGGCGTCTTCGACCGTGACGCTCTGCTTCTTCGCTTCCTGAAGCTTGAGCTTCTCGTCGATCAATTCCTCAAGGGCCTTCTTCTTCACTTCCGGCAGGGCCGACTTGCGCGCACGATCCAAGGCCTCGCGCTGCAGGCTCATGCCGAATGTCTTTTTGCGCTTCTCGAAGATCGCGATGATCTGCTCGCGCGACTTTCCCTGATTGGCCTGCACGACCTCATTGAGAATGGCCTTCAGCCGTTCCGTCGTCTTCGGATTCTTGATGATCGCCTGGAAGTTGGCCTTTGCCTGCGATTGCACATTGGAGCCGCCGAGGAGCATGGCGCGCCGGTCGACCTCGAAGCCGGTGATGGGCTCATCGTTGACGAGTGCGGTGATGGCGTTCTCGCCGCTCAAGGGGACGAATGCTTCTTCGCGGCTCGCGGTCTCGGTGCTCTTGCCGCCAGCCGACGATCTCTTGCGGCTGCGTTTGGTCGAGCCCTTGGCGTCTTTGCCGCCATCGACATCTGGGGCGCGAAACAACGTGCTCGTGCCGTCACCCGTGACGGCGACGGTGCCGCTCTGGGCGGAAGCGGGAGCCGGTGCGACGGCCGATAGGCATACGAAGACGGCGGCGCCCACAGGCACGAGCCGCGATACAAGATGCACAAAGCTGGTCCGTGAAAACGGCATTCCTTCTGCGTCCACTAATTCGAATCGCGCGGTGCCCCAGAATACAGCACCAGCGCCCGGCCCTTGGGGCGTTATCCACATCAAGAGTGGCCAAAATCCGGCTCTAAGCCTCGAACGGAGGCGAGCCGTATCCTCCGTCAGTTCACGCGCTCGTCGCCGCCCATATTAAAGTCGGTAACGTCGGTCTTGGCCGCGAAGTCGCCGAGGTGCTTGAACTCCAGGCGCACCATGAACGTGTGATCGGGCTCGATCGTATCCTCGGAGTAATTGGACTCGATATAGGAGGCCGTCAGCGCGAAGCACTCGTCGAGGTACTTGACCTGCAGACTATCGTAGAGAAGTTGCCCGGTATCGATGTCAAAGCGGGTCATGCCACCGACGCTCCAACGGTCCGTCAGCCGCAGCGTCGCCGACCCGAGGAACTCCGATTGTGCCTTACCCGTCGCCGTGACTTGCTGGGTATTGGGGTCAATAACGAAGGCATTGGCGTCGTAGCTATAGCCAACCTGCGTCGATAGCGGGCCGAAGTTGAAGACGGCGGCGGCATCCTCGCGCCGCAGATCGGCCGATGACTCATCGAAGCGGCTCTGGGAAATGATCCGGAACTCATCGACCGGCGCCAGATAAACACCGAGCACGTAGTCGGAACGGTTGGTTTCGAGGCCGCTCGTCGGCGTGTAGACGAAGTTGCCGTCCGGATCACGTCCGGGGTTGAGATAGATGTTCTCACCCGAAAGCTGATAGCTCTGGCCGGCCAGGAAGCGTGCATAGCCGCCGTCGTTGGCCTGGAAGGTGTACTGCAAGCCGACGTTGGCGCGCGTTCCCGTCTCGATGCGGTCGTAGCCCGAAAACTTCGAGGTCGCGAACAGGTTCGTATCGTCGAAAACAAGGCTCTGCGCGTCTTCGTTCGGCATGCCCCGCTGCGGAATGCTTTCCTGGTGCGAGACGATCTGGCCGATGGGTTCGATGACGTGGCTGGCGCCCGCCGTGTTTGCGACCCACGGATAGGAAACGGTCACGCCGCCGTCGGCGATGCCGCGCGCAACCGAGTCGCTGCGGGAGTCGCCAACCCATTCATTCGTGGAGTTCTGGAATTCCATCGTCGTCGGATTGACGGCGTTGTCGAACGAATAGACGTCGCCGCGCACGTCGGCGAAGGGCGTGTAGCTGATGCCGATGGCGTCGGTCAGGCGGCGGCGCCACTTGAGCTCGGTGATGCCGCGCGTGACGTTTTCGTTTTGGACCTCATGGGTAAACGGATTGATCGGCGAACCGTCGTTCCGCGACATGCTGAGGAAATTGGTGTTCCACTTGAGTTCGCCGCCAAGCACCGGATCGGCAAAGACGTAGTTATAATTGATGATCGGATGCGCGCTGGAGTCGGCCTGCGGTGACGAATTGTCGAGCAGACTCTCGAACTTATAGAGGGTGGCGTTGAAGTAATTCCGGTCGGACTGGCCGGTCAGATAAACCTGATTGACGCGATCGGTGACGAGCACGCTGTCGAGTTTATAGAAGCGGCGGAACTCATCGTCGGTTTCGGCTGTGACATCCCAACCGAACTTCCACCAGCTCGACAGTGAAAAGACGCCATGCGTCTCGACGCTGCCGCGCAGGCCTTCGTATTCCGAAAACTCATTGGGATCTGAAGGGTCATACCCCGGCAGATCGCTCAAGGTCTGATCGACGCCAGCGAGCTTGACCGTGTATTGACCGTTGGCGAGCCGATGCCGCCACTCGGCCTGCATCATCAACCCCTGGTCGCTCATGTAGGTCGGCGTCAGCGTCAGGTCGGCGTTCGGCGCGATCGCCCAGTAGTAGGGGATACCGGTGATGTAGCCGAGCGTCGAGGAGTGGCCGTAGATCGGCGTCAGGAAGCCGGACTTGCGCTTCACAGACGGGTCGGGCGTCTGGAAGTAGGGCAGGTAGAACACCGGCTGCCCGTAGATCTCGAAATAAGCGTCTTGGTACGTGATCGTCGCGGCGTCGGCGTCATGGACGATGCGCGCGGCGCTGATGCACCACAGCGGCGGCGTGCCGCCATCGCTCTTACAAGGCGTGAAGCGCCCATTCTCGAATTCGTTTACGTTGCCGCCCTTGCGCGTGGCGCGATCCGCCGTGATCGTCGACTGATCTTGGGAAACGACGGACAGCGACTGCACGAAGCCGTCGCGGAAGTCGTCGGTCAGCGTGTAGCGGTCGGCGCGGACGATGTTGCCTTGCGGCTCTTTCAGCGTGACGTTGCCGACGGCCGTCAGCGTTCCCGCGCCCTGGTCATAGACGACCTCGTCGGCGGTCAGGATGTTGTCGTTGTAATAGATTTCGACGTTGCCGCGCGCGATCACGCGATTGCCGGCCTTGTCGTAAATCAGCTGGTCGCCCTGCAGCCGCATCGGCTGCGACTGGTCGATATTCGTGTTGACCTTGCCGAAAATGCTCTGCTTGCCGAACGAGGAGGGCTGTTTTTTCGCGGCGTGGGCGGTGGATGTCAGTGGGAGCGTGACGAGCACGGCAAGGAGGACGCACGAGAACGCACGAGCGATCCCGGCAGCCGCGCGGCGCCAAGATCCCTCGCGTGACGTTCCGCAAGCCTCGTGCGGTGTCCGCGTTCCACGCATCACTCAGCCGTCCTCCTGGTGCAAAAGCACCGTCGTCGAGAGGGCGAGAACCACGACAACCGGCAACCAAGCTGCAACCCACGCGGGAGCAAGCCCAGCGATGCCAATTTGTCTCGCGATTTCCGAGAACAAGAAGAATCCAACCCCACCGACCATCCCAGTCGCAACCATAGTCTGGATGCCGCCCGACCGGAATGACCGCAATGACACAGTTGCCGCCAAAAGGACCATTGCCAGGCACAACAGAGGGCGCACCAGCAGCGATTGGTACTGCACCCTCAGCCGCTCCGTTGAAAGTTTAGCCTTGTCAGCAGCTTGGATAAGGCCCGGAAGATCCCAGAACGAGATCGAAAAAACCGTGCCCAAAGCCTCCTGAACGCGATCCGGCGTCAGGTAGGTCGAGACGAGATAGGACTTGAATTTCTCCGGCTCCTGGCCGAGGCGGGCAACCCAGGCGTCTTTCAACTCCCAGTAGCCGTCCTTGAGCTCGGCGCGACCGGCATCGATGCGTTCGGCGAAGTGCCCGTCGCGATCATAAGCGAAGATCAGAACGCCGGTCAGCGTCAGGCCATGATTGGAGGCCGCCGCGGCACCGAGAACCGACTCGCCATCGGCGCCGTTCTGCCGAATCCACGAACCCCCACCTTGCGAGCGCAGCAGGTTGGCTTCGTTCCCGAAGGCTTTGGCGTACAACTTCTCTGAAACCGCCCGTCCATGCGAGGCGAGTGGATTGAAAACGAGCGCCGCGAACAGCCCGACCATCAGGCCGACGAAAATCCCCGGCCCGAGGAACTGCCAGACGGACATGCCGCCCGCCCGCATGACCGCCAGCTCGCTTTTGCGATTGAGGTAGATCAGGGCGCTGATACTCCCGACGAGCACGGCAAACGCGATCAGAAATTCGAGATAGGCCGGCAAACGCAAGAGGGCGATGCGCACCAGCATCGAGCCCGGAACGTCGCCGACCTTGCCCGACATGCGCAGCAATTCGACGAAATCGATCATGAAGATCAGCAGCGCGCATATGGCCATCGTCGTGACGATCGCGACGAAAAACATCCGGGCGATATAGCGGGAGAGGGTGAAGCCGCCCATCATGTGGCCGCCCTTTCGGCAGCGCCGTAGCCGAAGCGCTGGAGCAGCATGGCCCATAGCGCGGCGAGACTATCGACGGCCTTGCCGACCCGGCCCCGTCCCGGCCGCTGCGTTTCGGAGCGCCTGAGCGCGATGAGCGACACCACGATCATCGAAATCGGCAGAGCGTAGGCCACCGGTACCATCGCCGGATGCCGGACGATGGCGTTGATGACCGCCAGACCGCTGAGCCGGCACGTCGCCGCGACGACGAACGTAATAACGAGGCTTTCCGTGCGGCTGCTGCGCGTCGATTGCGCCTGACCGACGAAGGCGATGATGAGAAAGACAAACGCGATGGGGTAGAGGGGATTGGTCAACCGCTCGTGGATCTCGGCGCGGAACTGGCCGGGCTGGTCCAGGTACATTCTGCTTTTCTTGTCGGGATAGACCAATTCGTGAAAGTAGCGCTCGCGCGGTTTCCATTCGCCGCCGCCGGTGGTCTGCGGTTCGAAGCGATCGAGATCGACAACGTACTTGTCGAACGCGACGATCTGGGGCGGGGAATCGCCTTCGGTGCGCCGGATGATGTGTCCGGTCGTCATCACCAGATACGCCGTGCCGTCCTGCTTTACGATCGTTCCATGCTCGGCGAGGTAACTCTGCGACTGCGCCTTGTCGCGCGTGTCATGCATGATGAGCCCAAGCAGCTCGCCATCGGCGTCGCGGTCGCGGATGTGAAACATCAGGCCGTCTTCGGGGCTGGTGAAGCGGCCCGGCTGGATGACCTGTGTCAGCAGATCGCTTCGCACCTGGACAAGGTACTCACGCAATTGACGCATACTCCACGGCTGAGCCAGGTGGCTGACGAACGCCAGGAAGATGCTGACCGAAATGGCGAGGAACAAGAGGGGACGCGCAGCCGTCCACACCTTAGAGCCCGAAGCCGACAGCACGATGAGCTCGCTGTCGGTATTCAACCGGTTGAGCGTATGCAGGGCGGCGATCAAGAATGAAAACGGGGCGATAATCGCCATCAGGTTGGGGACGGCCAGCGACGTCATCTTGATGAGCATCCAGGTGTCCTGGCCCTGGCTCGAAACGACGTTGAACTGGCGCAGCGCCAGCGCGATCCAGACCACGACCGTCAGCGATAGGAGGATCAGCAGGAACGATCCCACCGCCTGGCGAAACACATATTTCGAAAAGATTCGCATGCGCTCGCCGTTCCCCTCCGGCCCGGCCGGCCACGGCGCCCCCGCCGCTGGTCTTTGCGTCTATACCCGCTGATCTTCGGCTCCCATAGCATCGTGTCGGAATTTCGGCTGAAGGCATGTGGATCGCCTCGAATCAGCATTAAAAGACAAAGAGTTAGAATACCGGTGAGGGTTACTGTTGCGGTTCAGGCGGCGGCCACGGCCTTGCGGAAGTGCCGGGCGAACCTCTAAGGTGCGGTACCCAACCACCATCTTTCGCTCTCACCGTAGCCTCTCGTCGCGTCGGCACGGAGCCGGGTCGCGGATCGGCGTCTGCGTTCCCACCCAACTTTGACATGCCCGAAGCAATCCCAATGGAGTTGTCCTGAATGTCCGAGCGCTTTGAAATCAGCTTTGCGCCTCTCAATGCCGATCCTGAAGAGGTCACAGTCATCCTTGCGGGCGACGGTCTGGAACTTGGCTCGAAGGCGCGCGAGCTTGAAACCAAATCGGCGAGCGCGATCAGCAAGGCCGCTGCTGCCGCAGATTACAAAGGCAAATACAAGTCGACGATCGAGATTCTGGCGCCCGCCAAGCTGTCGATCAACCGGCTCATCGTTGCCGGGCTCGGCAAGGATGGGACCTTAACGCCCCAGCAGTACGTCGATCTCGGCGGCGCCATTCTTGGAGCCATCCAGGCGCGCAAGACATCGGCCGCGGGCCTGATCGTCGATGTCGAAGGCAGCGACGACCTTTCCCCCGAGCAGATCGCGGGACTGCTGGCGCAAGGCGCGTTGCTTCGCCACTACAGCTTCAAGAAATATCAGACCAAGAAATCCGGCGACGACAACGCAGCCGACAAGGACGGCGTCCGCAAGCTCGTTGTCCACGTCGCCCATCCCGACAAGGCCAAGGCCGCCTTCAATCCGTTGAAAGCAGTTGCCAACGGCGTCAACTTCGCCCGCGACCTCGTCAACGAGCCCGCCAACATCCTCGGTCCCGTCGAACTTGCCGAGAAAACCAAGGCGCTCGAAAAGCTCGGCGTTTCCGTTGATATCCTCGACGTCAAGGACATGGAGAAGCTCGGCATGGGCTCTCTCCTGAGCGTCGGGCAGGGCAGCGAACGTCCGTCGCGTCTGGCGGTCATGGTCTGGAACGGCGCCAAGGGATCGAAGAAGCAGAAGCCCGTGTGCTTCGTCGGCAAAGGCGTCGTCTTCGATACGGGCGGCATTTCGATCAAGCCGGCCGCCGGCATGGAGGACATGAAGGGCGACATGGGCGGCGCCGCGGCCGTCATCGGCACGATGTACGCGCTCGCCGAGCGCAAGGCGAACGTCCACGCCGTCGGCCTCGTCGGCTGCGTCGAGAACATGCCGTCGGGGAATGCCGTCCGTCCTGGCGATATCGTGACGTCGATGTCCGGCCAGACGATCGAGGTCATCAACACCGACGCCGAAGGCCGCCTCGTGCTCGCCGACGTGCTTTGGTACGCGCAGGAGAAGTTCAAGCCGAAGCTCATCATCGATCTTGCGACGCTGACCGGCGCCATCATGATCGCGCTCGGCAAGGAATATGCTGGCATGTTCGTCAACGACGACAAGCTCTCGGATGACCTCCTGTCGGCGGCCCGCGCGACCAATGAAAAGCTGTGGCGCATGCCGCTCGACAAGGCCTTCGACAAAATGATGGACTCGAAGAACGCCGACATGAAGAACACCGGCGGCCGTTGGGGCGGCGCGGCGACCGCGGCGGCGTTCCTGCAGCGGTTCGTGCAGAAGGACACGCCCTGGTGCCACATCGATCTCGCCGGCACGGCGATGGACGGCGCGCGCAGCGACATCAATCAGAGCTGGGGCGCTGGCTGGGGCGTCCGGCTGCTCGACAAGTTCGTCGCCGACCACCACGAGAAAAGCGAGAAATAGAAATCGCGCGGCGTCGGCCGGATGCAAGCCCATCCGGCCGGCACTGATTTTCTAAGAGTTGTATTTAACTGATTTTTAAGCCGTTACACGTATTAGTTTCCATAATATACATTATGCGAAATTGAGAGGTGGTCTTCTGCAGGCGTTCTCGTGTGTGCTAAATTTCAACGCCGACCGCTAAATGTCCTCCCGCAGCCTGACGCCGCGATACCAGAACGGAAACGGCGCGCCCATGAGCAACATGAGAAACGCCAGCACGGCGTTGCGGACCGGACGACGCTCGAAGTTCGTGCTCTCGATCGACAGGTAGCCCGGCACCTCTTCCGCGCCCGCGATCAAGGCCACCGCGTCTTCGAGGTCCGCCTCCTCGACCAGAAATGAAATGCCGCCGTACAGAATGTTGAATTGCGGGCACTGGGAGATGATGTCCTTCCCTGCCAGCGCATAGCGAATGCCGTGCGCATCGAGCAAACTCTCGATGACGATCGCTTCCGGCAGCATCAGCGTCGTGTGGGCAATGACGAGCGGCATGAACGGCCTCGCTGGCAATTACATCCGGCTTTCCAGTGATCGAATTCCTTCCGCGATCAGCACGGCGTAAAGCGCCAGCACGAACCCGGACAACATGTTGACCGAAACGAACGCGCCGATCGCCTGGGCCAGCGACGGATCGAAGACCCAGGACAGCATACGTACCACGATCTCATCGAAACTCTGTTTCAGAAGAAACAGGAACTCGCTCGCCTGCTCCATGCTGGGCTTCGCCGGAAGATCGAACGCGGCGCGCTTCGCGAGTTCGGTAATGCCCGGCGCCGGCAGGAACGTCAGTCCAGCGGAGAACAAAAGCCCGAGTGGCGCCGCCAAGCGGAAATAGCCCCAACGCAGCGGCCGCGCCTTCAGACGTCCGATAAGGAAGCGAACGACCTGCACGCCGAGAAACAGGCAGACGGCGAAGACGATGGCGACGATCTTCAACCGCTCCTGATCGGTGCCGAGGAACGTCAGCAGCGCCACCACGCCAGCCAGAACGGCCTTCGTGATGGACTCGATTGCGCCGACCGCCACGATGAAAATCATCGACCGCCCGGGCGCGCGATCGAAATAAAATGGAAACTCGTATCTGAGGCGCGCAATCTCAAGAGCGGCGCCAAGGCCCAACGCCAGCAACGCTGTGCCAGCCGCGAACACGACCGGCGCCGTGTACCCGGTCCAAGCGATGCCATAGATCGCCGCCAGCTCCAGCGCCATCAACAGGCCGTTGAAGAGGATGTACATCGCCGCCCCAGCCGCTGCCCCACGTCGGGAGAGTAGCACTCCCTCCGCGCTCTGACACTCCGTTGCCACTGGGACGACGACTGAATCAGACGGAGGCTGAAAATGCGGCGTGATATGAAACGCGCGCCGCGGGGACGGCTCCGATGAAAGCCTGCCCCAGAAAATACTCCGGCGGCACGCCCTCCAAGATCAAATTTGGCTCGTGCACGAATCCGAAGCGCCCGTAGAAGCGAGGCTCGCCAAGAACGACGCAGCCACGCGCGCCGCCGCCTTTCAACCGCTCCAGC
>DATLJG010000475.1:0-10521 GCA_035538995.1 Hyphomicrobium sp.
AACGTCATGAAGACGTTCGACATCGTCAACAGGACGATGGGCAGAATGGATGGTGGGATCATCTGCGGCGCTTTCCAAAAATGGCGAGAGCAAAGGAGAGAGTGCGCCGCTCGCAGAACGACCTAAATCACCTGCGGTTCCTGGGGTGATCTCGTTCGCTACAATCGGGCAGCGGACGCGCTTCTAGCACGCGCCACGGCCATCCGGCATCTGCGTCTCTTTTTCTTCAGACGATTTGGCGGGCAGGAATGCGTTGCCGCCGGCCGGCATGGGCGTGCCTGGCGGTTGGCTGGCCATTCGGGTGTTTCGACGGTTCGGAACCCACAATGCGCGGAGTGCGTTGTTTCTTCTGTAATGCGCCAACGAGGACAAAATGACCGGCACCATCAGAGAGTCCGTTCCGAAGGTTCTGAAATCCCTTTGGGACATTGAAAACGAACTCCGCAGCGCGGCGCAGAACGGTGTCATCCTGCGCGGAGATGAAGCCCGCAATCATTTGCAGCAGGCGCGCCATCATCTCGATCAGCTGCTCGGCATCGTCCGTTCGGAAGAAGAGACGCCAACGGATCAATTGCCACGCTCGGGGGACATCCCTGACGCCAACAAGCAACAATTCATTGTGAGGAGATTGCCATGACACGCGACATTATTCTTTGGCTGGCCGGCGTTCCGTTGGTCGTCATCATCGGCTTGCATCTGTTTGGCTTCCTGTAAGCAGGTGCCTGCCGAAATCGGCAATGCATAAAACCCGGAGCTCGCGCTCCGGGTTTTTGTTTTCTGTTGTCTGACAGATTGTGCGCGCGCCGTTGCCCTTCAGCCAGAGCTCTCGTCGTCGCTGCATTTATCGACCGCAAGAACGACGGCGACATGGCGATTGAGTGCGTCGGCCGCAAGCGTCGGCACAAGGGCCGGGCCGATCGGACCGTTCGCAGCGTTGTACGCGGTCCGCATGTCCCCATTCTTGCCCCAGACGACGAGAGCGAAGCCGGCCATCTCGTCGATCTGGTCGATCGCATCGTAGCATTTCTCGAACAAGTCATCTCTCAAGCGCTTCGCATCACGGGCCGCGCGTTCGTCGCGCTCGGAAACAAGATTAACGATTGACGGCATTGCGCATCCCTTCCGCTCTTCCGCTGGTCTGAAAGGATAACGCGGTAAGCAGGGTTCGGGTTCGTGCGCCGAAAGAGCGCCGCCACAAAGGACGGTCACGCCGGGAACAGCAGGCCCGATCGAACGCACGTATTCCTTGTCGCACAAAGGGCCGAATGACGGGCCTTTCCAGAGACATCGGAGTGCAACAATGACGTTCATCGAAACGCGAAAAGCTGTACAGGCGATTGCGGCATCGACTTTGGCCCTGATCGGTGCGGCAACGACGGCGGGCGATGCTTTCGCCGTCAGCCTCGGCGTGCAGCTCGCCTGCGCGACAGATTACTACGCCCACTGCAGCGCCTATTCTCCGGACAGCCCGCAGGTCCGCTCGTGCATGCGCGCCGTCGGCAACGGGCTTTCAAATCGCTGCGTCAGGGCGCTTGTCGCGGCGGGAGAGGTTTCTGCCGCCGAGGTCGCCCGCCGGCGCGGTTCATCGAGGACGGCAGCCAAATGATTGCGGCGCGCTCTCTCGTTCGATGGCCGTGAACGCGGGTCACGGTCCCGCCGCCGCCCGCAATTCCTGATCGTCGAAACTCCGTGCAACCATCGCCCTGCCGTTGGCGTTGCACAACGACAGTTTGAACAAGGAGTTTCGACTATGGCATCGTCGACGACATCGTCTTCCGGCTCAATTGAAGACATCAAAGGCCGGGCCCGGCAGACCTACGACGCGGCAGCGGATGCCGCCGAAGACGCACGTCAGCAGGTGGAAGAGGTCGCCGGCAACGTCAAAGGCGTCATTGACCGTTCCGTGAAGGATCAGCCGGTGACCACGCTTCTCGTGGCGGCGGCCGTCGGCTTCGTCATCGGGGCGCTTTGGAAATCGTAAGGATGTGACCGCACTCGCGTCATAAGTGTGCGAAGAAGCGCGGCGGCTTGATCACCTATCCCGGGATCAGCCGCAGCGCTTTGTTATTCGGTGGGCCATGTTTCGTCCGGCATATTCCGCGGCGGCGCACCGGATGAACCGGCGCTTCGCTTGCTGCGTAGCTCACCGCTGTAAAGATCTATCGCGGCTGTGCCGACCTCGCGGATATAAGCCCGCGTCAAACGCCCGGTGATCGAGCCCTTGACCCATTGCACCAAAGATTTCGAAAGCCGTTCGCGCATTTCATAGGTCGCGGCGGTTGCTGGATTGAAGAGGCGCGCGATGCGCCACATCGACCAGGCGCGCTCGGCGACATCGTAGATGCCGCGCCAGCGGTAGAGCTGGGCGAACTGCGCGACGGTCAGCCGACTGCCGAGCGGAATAATCCCCTCGAAGATCGGACGCAGCCGGCCGCTGACTTGCTCGATGAGCGTCAGAGCTTCCGGCACGGTGAAACGAAGCATCGGATCGGCGCGGTCGGGATGGTAGACCTTGGCGACCGTTTCCACGGTTTCGAGTCCCGTATTCAGCAAATCGTTCCAGGAGGCGATCGCCTGCGGCGTCGTGCTCTCGGCAAGTGCTTCGACCGCCGCCCCGGCTCTTTTGCGCAAAGGCTCGTCATCGAGCCTGGGGGTCGTGACCTGCAACTCGGGGTCCACTGTTATCGGCGGTTTTTCCGGGCCGAGCGTCCGGCGCTCGAAGACGTAGGCGATGAGCGTGCAGGCGAGCGTCGCGACCGCCCAATGAAGCAAATAGCCGTGCTCCCATAGCCATAGGCTCCCGAGCGGGATCAGCGCGATCGTGGGTAAGAGAATGCCGAGAGAAACAACGGCGAGACGCAGTGGGGTGAGTGTATCGCTCATACCGAACCGATGCGTTCAAGGTCAGCCACTAGAAACGTCCGGCCTTGCGGCCCGGTTCCAGGATAGGCCGTTCGGCCGCCGGCTCAAGGGGGGCTCGTCCGACAGGGCTCGATCTGCGGCTACGCTCAGGGGCGTGCCGGTCAGCTCCAGCGGCGGTTCGACCACATCCATTGTTCAGGCATTTCGCGCACCCAGTCTTCGAATTGCCGGGTCATAGCAGCCGTTGCCCATTTGACGTCGTCGCTGTGAGCGGATGTGCGCGGGATGCGCAGCTCCTTCAGTTCGATTTCGAAGCGGCTGTCTTTGCCGACTCGCATGCAGCGCGACATCCAGATACGCGCACCCGTCCGCCGTGCGATCATCGCCGGAATCGCGACGGTGGCTGCGTCCTTGCCGAAGAACGGCACCGGCAACCCGGTGCGATCATAGAGATCGCAGACGACGCCGAGGCGTCCGCCGCGACGCACGAAATCCATGATGACGCGCGCGGTCTTCTGGGATTCGTCGTGCTCGCCTTCCACCTTGCCGCGCCCGAACATGCCGCCGGGATAGAGATCGCGACGCTGATAGCGAAGGTAGGCGTCGATATAAGGGTTGTTGACCGAGCGATAGACGCAGGCGGGATCGGCTCCGGCGATCGTCAGCGGCCAGATCGCGAGTTCCCAATTTCCGACGTGCAGGGACGCTCCGACGATCGGACCGAGCTTGCTCGCGTAACGCTGAAAGACCTTCGGGTTTCGAATCGTGATGCGCGCCGGGTCGGCGATAATCTGATCGATGCGCATCGTCTCGGCCATGACGCGCCCGAGATTCTCCCAGTGGGCCATTGCGATCCGCTTGCGCTCGTCTTCGGATTTTTCGGGAAAGGCGATCAGGAGATTTTCGAGCGCGCGCGCGTGTCGCTTCGGGTTGACGAGCGGCGCCAGGCGGCGCCAGCACCACGCCGAGAAATGCGTCGCCATATCGAGCGGAAATATGCGTACAAAGCCGACGATGACGCGCAGCAGGACATATTCGAGCCTGAACTGAAGATCGCGCAACGGAGAGGCGGCAACGGCCGTTTTCAGAAGTTCTGTTCCTTATGTATTGAAACGAAGCGCCAGTCATGGCCACCGCGCTGCCCGCGCGTCAAGGTCAGGCGGCGGCGATTTCCCCTGTTGCGGACAAGGGCCGCATCAAGGCCGGGGTTGCGGCACTCGGAACGATGCCTTGCCGCATGACGTGAGCGCGCAGCGCGCGATTTGCCGCGAGCGTGAAAAGTCCCAATCCGCGCGCGAGATGGACGCCGGGAATTGACGACAGCAGCGAGCGGTTGAGCATATCGACCGCGAAGACGCGAAACGCGACATCGGAATGGCGCAAGCGGTCGTAGCGGGTGAGCGTGACGTCGCTGCCGATATCTTCTCCTGCTTCCAAAGCCTCTCCGGCGATCTCGGCGATGGTCGCGGCATCGCGGAAGCCGAGGTTGAGGCCTTGCGCGCCGATCGGCGGCATGACGTGCGCCGCTTCACCGACGAGCGCGACCCTGTTGACGGCGAGGGGCGAAGCTGTGCGGCCGGACAGTGGAAACGTGCGGCGGGGTGAAAAATCGGACAGGGCTCCGAGCAGGCCGCCAAGGTGATTACTCAGCGCGCGGCTAAAGTCCCGGTCATCGAGCGCCGCCAGTTCGCGGGCTCTGTCTTGGGTCTCCACCCAGACGAGACTTGAGGTCATTCCGGGACCGGGAACGACGGTGAGCGGTCCCGCCTGCCGATGCAACTCCGTCGAGATGCCGCCATGAGGGCGGGAATGCGTGAACGTCGTGACGACTGCGGCCTGCGCGTAGGCCCAACTTGTCGTTTGGATGCCGGCCGCTGTTCGGGCCGGGGAGTCGCGCCCGTCGGCGGCGACGATCAGCCGGGCCTTGACCGTCTGCCCAGCGCTGGTCGCCAGGACAGCCTCGGGTCCAGCGAGATCGGTGACCGTTGCCTTGTCATCGACGAGCCGGGTGAGGCACGGGTGCGATGTGGCTTCGAGCCCGGCGGTCAGCGATGCGTTCGGTATGTTGTATCCGAAGGCGGGCAGTCCGATTTCGGTGGCCTGGAAAAGAACCTCGGGGGCACGGATCAGGGCGCCGGTGTCATCGACGAGGCGGATAGCCAATAATGGCTCCGAAGCCTGCGCGACACGATCCCAAACGCGCAATCGCTTCAGCAGATTGATGGAACCGTCGAGCAGCGCGGCGGTGCGTCCGTCGCGTGCATCGGCACGTGGTCCGATGACGGTCGTGCGCAAGCCCGATTCGGCGCAGGCGAGACCGGCGATCAGGCCAGCCGGACCGGCGCCGACAACGGCAACATCGAACGTGCTCTCGTGATCCAAGTCGAACTCCAGCTTTGTGCTCAATAAAGCACAGAAGTGTTCGAAATGGCCATCTGTTGCCGCCCCGCAACCGCCGGAAGAGCGAACTGTCACACACCTGTAAAACGCCCGTGGTTAGCAGAACCCAAGGCGCTGGAGACGAGATCAAAGCTCGCACGGCGCATTGGCAGAAATGTCCGGCGCGCGACTGGGGGTTGCGTGCCGTTCTGGTTGGGGTCTGTAAACACAGAGGGGCACCGATGAATTCGGTATTCAAATTGTCTTGTAGCCGGTTGGCGTTGTTGGCCGCGTTTGGAGTGGTCATTGGTTTCACCCCGGCATCCGCCGCGGATTTGGGCGGCAACTGCTGCGCCGATCTCGAAGAGCGTGTTGCCGAGCTTGAAGCGACGGCGGCGCGTAAAGGCAATCGCAAAGTTTCGCTGACGGTGACAGGATGGGTCAACGAAGCCGTCTTCCTGTGGGACGACGGTACGGAGAACAACGCCTACGTCGGCACGAACTCGCTCGAACAGTCGCGTGTGAAGTTTACCGGCGAAGCGCAGATCTCGCCCGGATACTCCGCTGGCTACACGCTCGAAATTGGCGTGCAGGGCGCGGCTTCGAATAAATTTGACCAGACGACTCCCAACCCGTCCAGCAGCGCCAACCAGCTGACCGTCCGCAAGAGCAACTGGTGGCTGAAGAGCAAAGACTTCGGCAAGGTGACCGTCGGCCTCGAAGGTACGGCGACCTACCATCTTCTCGATGACGCTGACGGCGTGAATACGCGCAACTATTCGGATGCCCAGGCGGCAGCCGTCGCGCAAGGCTCGTTCTTCCTGCGCAGCGGCGGTGCTGGTGTCGGCGGGGCGATTGGAAGCGGACTGCGCTGGAGCGACATCCTGCGCGGCGTCGACAATGGAACCGAGGGCCAGAACGGGCGCCGGAATATCGTTCGTTATGACTCGCCGACCATTGCCGGTTTCACATTGACGGCATCGTGGGGCGAGGACGATCAAGCCGGCGCATCGCTGACCTACAAGAACACCTGGGGCGATTTCAACATTCTCGCCAAGGGCGGCTGGGAGCACAGCTCGGACGAGAACCTGACCGGTTGCGCACCATTCAGCGCGACTGGGGCGACCCGCGAGGACTGCGACTGGTGGGGCGGCGCCGCCACCATCCAGCACGCTCCGACCGGTCTTTACGCCTACGGCGGCTTTGGTCAAACGATTGATCACGGTGTCAACGAGATCGACCCGGACGCCGAAGGTACCAGCTCCATGTGGTTCATCCAGGGCGGTATCGAGCAGAAGTGGATCGCGCTCGGCAAGACGACCGTGTTCGGTGAGTATCGTCACGATGACGTCGGTTCGAGGACCAACAAGTCGTTCGACGGCGGCTACGTTCACAACGGCGACATCAACTTCTGGGGCGCCGGCGTGGTCCAGAACATCGAAAATGCCGCGATGGATCTCTACGTGATCTATCGTCATGCCGACGGCGACCTGACGAACTCGATCAACACGACCGCCGATCTCGACGCCTTCGACATGGTCATCACCGGCGCACGCATTCAGTTCTGATCGCGTCTTCCCCGTCTGCGACAGAGCAGGGGCCGTCCATCGTGGGCGGCCCCTTCTTCGTCGGGCTATGACTATTTTGCGACCCGACATTACCATCCGGTCATGGATTCAAGGATTTTCTCACGAAAACAGGTGCTTAGATTTGTGTGTCGCTGCCGCAACATGGCGATGCTACAACAGCCTTCGCGAGAAACGGACGTTGAGCACCGTCGCGTCGGAAAATGGCATTGAACTTAGGCCTTCAACCACGCATCAGTAACGCATGTGCGTGCTTTCGTGGCATTGCGGGGTAGATGTGAGACGATCTGGATTGGTGATTGCTATGCTGGCGGCCTTGGCCACCAGTGCGAGCACCGGCGCGGTCGCGCTCGATGAGCAGCGGATGGCTGTACCCAGCGCAGGCCCCGAAGCGCCCAAGGCGGACATGCAGGAGCAGTCTTCGAAAAGCGACCAAGGGACGGAGATCCGCATTCCGGGTCTCGGAAAACTTGGAACGCTGCCGAAGATGGATTTTGGACTCGAGCTTCTTTATGGCGCCGCCGAGGGTAAGCCCGCGGCGACCGATCCCGATTCGCAGAACAACGATGCCGATCAGCAGGATCTCATGATCCACGGGATCGTGAAGCATCGCTTCTAGCGCCGAAAGCCCGAACCCCACGCGGGCCGGTGCGCGGAAATTTTATTCCATCATTGCTTACAGCCAAGTTGCCGATAGCCGGCTGCGGCGTTTGCGAATGCGCGTCTTCGCGCGCGGTGAGTTTACCTGCCTTTAAGGCGGCGACGGCATAGTTGCCTTTCTTCGACGCTCTCCTCCCTCGGAGACTGACGCTGTGCTGCGTTCCCCTCCGTCACATAGACGAAATAAGCCTCGACGCCTTTTACGGCAGGTTTTTGTGTTGCTTGCTTGCCTGACGTCGACGGCTTATTTCGTTTATCACGCACGCTACGGTCAGCATGGACTGGACGCGCGCAATCGTCTGATCGATCGCTCCGCTCTCCTGGATTTCGAAATCAAAGGCCTGCAGACGGTTCGCTCCAAGCTGCGGCGCGATGTGGCGCTGCTGTCTCCGGAAGTGCCGAACGCCGATCTGGTCGAGGAAATCGCCCGCGATGTGCTCGGCTACGTGCGCCACGACGATAAAATCATCGCCGCCCGATAACTCTCGCTTCGCCCAATAAAATCCGCGCGTGCGATCCTCCCGCCGTGTGTCTATTCACCGGCCGGGCTCAATTTTCTTGCAGCCGCGGTGCGCTGCCGATTAAATGATTGCCTTGACAACCCATAGCGTGCCGGAGGCCGTTGAGATGAGTGACGTACAAGAGGCTGAGCGGCCCCTCGAACTCGAAATTCCGGAAGGCGTGCCGGACGCTGAGCAGGCCGTCGAATTGATTCGCGCCTGGGTTGCCGACGGTTCCCTGATGGTGACGCTCAACGGCGAAGCGTTTGGCGACAAGCTGCAGGAGTGGGGACGGCTGCTGGCGCAGATCGGACATCATGTGGTCCATGCCTCCGCCCTCAGCGGCCAAATCGACGAGGGCCGGTCGCTCGCGGAAATCCGCAAGGGGTTTGACGCCATCATTCCCGGCAACGAGCGGACACTCTCCGGAAAAGTGGGTCGCCGCATTACGCATTAGGCGCCGCTGAAGACGGCGTGGGCCATCCACCCGGAGGCCCGCAGCCTGAATGTTGCGCATCTGCATCATCTCGCCGCTGTCCACACATTCGAGCCCAGAGAAGACTGTTCATTGGGGACGACTCTTGTCGCCCGCTTGCGGCCGCGCCTGTCCCATCTCTAATGCAAATGGGATGTGCGCGTTCTATTGCGGGTTGCAACGCTTCGGGGGTGGACGATGATGAACGGCGCAGCAAGTAAAATTGGTTTGGCTGTCCTTGCAGCTGGCCTGACGTGTGGATGCGCGAATTCGGACCTTGGTCTCACAACGCAGTCGCTCGGGACTGAAAAGACAGCCGCCAAGGTTGATCCCGTCTGCGCTTCGCTCGCCAGCCAGATCAACACACTGAAGGGCGACGGAACGATCGAGCGCCTGGAGAAGGCCGCCGACGGCAAGACGACGAAGGTTTCCGTGAAGCGCGCGGCGCTGCAAAAGCAGGCCGACCTCAATAAGGCCTACGCGGATTTCCAGACGCGCTGCGGTCCGTCGATCGGTTCAAAAACGACGGCTCAGGCGGCGGCAACAACGCCGGGCACGCAGACAGCCAGTGCACAGCCTGCCGCAAGCGTGCCAGCGCCCGCCGCACCCGCCGCCAAAGCCCAGTAAACCGGCGGTTCTTCCGACGGAGGCCGTGGTGAGCTTTTGAGCCCCTCGATCGCTGTTCGAGGGGCTTCTTTCGGACAAATCCTTGCGATGTCCGCTTGAGGCTCGGGCGAGTGCTGCATCCCTGCCACATGATGGCCACGACCGGTTGTCAAGCCATAGAGTGCTATGGTCATTGCGGTGCAGCGTGCTTATTTCGGCCTGAGCTGCCATTTTCTGAAGTGGGTGGGATTGCGGATGCGGGGTTTTCTTGCGGTCGTTGCGGTGACCGCCATGTCGGCGTTGGTGCAAGGATGCGGCGGAGCGTCCGGGAACGGATATCACGATCCGGGCCCACGGCCGCTGCCGAGCGGTGAGTCGTGCGATTCGCTTCGCGGACAACTCAACCGGCTCGATAAGCAGGGCGTTCCGGCGCAAGTCGAACGTGCGAGCAGCGGCGGCAGCCTTTCGGCTGGTCAGCGGGCCAACGTCGACAAGTACAATCAGTTGCTCAACCAGTACCTGGGTGCGCGCTGCCACGTATAGGGCGCAATGCCTGCCGTTATCGTGTATGCTTACGTTTCGCGTGAGACTGCAACGCTATCGGAGCGATACATGGACGAGCAAACTCGCGATTTGATTGTCTTTGCCATCATCGGCATCATCGCCGGATTTCTGGCGTCTCTGGTCGTTGGCGGTGGCGGACTGATCCGTTATCTCGTGACCGGTGTCATCGGCGCATTCGTCGGCGGCTATCTGTTCAAGGCGCTCGGCATCAATCTCGGAATTGGCAACGCTTTCGTTTCGCAGGTCGTGACGGCGGCAATCGGTGCGATCATCATCGTGCTGCTGGCACGATTGATCGCCTGAGCTGACTTAGGCGGCAGGGACGACCGGCCGAGACGTCGAGCGTTGGCTTCGACGTTACCATGCGTTGCGCCGCTCGGCCCCATCCACATGCGTGCAAACTGTGCTTTAAGACATTGATCCCGTGACAGGGTGGGGCGGTCCGGCGTGTTGACGCGACAGGGCCAGAGCAACCGGCGCAACGCAAAGTCATGCCATCCTTCAGCACCAAGCGACACGTTCCCTTCACCGCCGACCAGATGTTCACGTTGGTCGCCGACGTCGAACACTATCCCGAGTTTTTGCCGCTTTGCACGGGACTATCGGTTATCTCCCGGCGCAAGCTCGACGACGGTGACGAGATCGTCGCCAAGATGAACGTCGGCTACAAGGCGATCGCCGAGAGTTTCACGACACGGGTAATAACGAAACCCGCAACGAAACGGATCGATGTCAGCTATCTCGACGGGCCGTTCAAGCGGCTGGTCAATCATTGGACGTTTTCGGATGATGCGGCCGGGACGGGCTGCACCATCGACTTCTTCATCGATTACGAATTTCGATCGATGCTGATGGGGGCGCTCGTCGGCGGCCTGTTCGATCAGGCGTT
>DATLJG010000476.1:0-2697 GCA_035538995.1 Hyphomicrobium sp.
TGCTCTATGGTGCCAGTGTCTTATCCCCTTGACGTCTTGCCTCGTCTAACGGCAGGAACGGCCCCGAATTCGTCAAAAGGCATACATCGTGAGCCAATCCATCCAAGTTGCTCGTACCGTTCGCGATTTACGAACCATCACGGCCGACTGGCGGGCTGCCGGCAAGACCATCGCGCTGGTTCCGACGATGGGCGCGCTGCATCCGGGACATCTCGCGCTGGTTCAGCACGCCAAGCAACACGCCGACAAAGCGGTCGTCTCCATTTTCGTCAATCCGACGCAGTTCGCGCCGCATGAAGATCTGGCGCGCTATCCGCGCGATGAAGCCGGAGATCTGGCGAAACTCGCAAAGGCGCATGCCGATCTCGTCTGGAGTCCGACCGTCGATGAGATGTATCCGGCCGGCTTTTCGACCAGCATCAAAGCCGGGAGCGCGGCAGCGGATCTCGAAGGCGCCTTCCGGCCGCACCATTTCGATGGCGTCGCCACGGTTTGCTGCAAGCTGTTCAACCAGGTGTCCGCTGACTTCGCGATCTTCGGGGAAAAGGATTTCCAGCAGTTGGCGGTGCTGCGGCAGTTGGTTGACGACCTCAACATGCCGTTGACCCTCATTGCCGCACCCACAGTCCGCGAGACGGACGGTTTGGCTTTATCGTCGCGCAATGCTTATCTCTCGGATGCGGAACGCCGGATTGCACCGGCGCTTTTTGCGACGCTTTCCGAAGCCGCCGCAAAGGTCGAAGCCGGGGAGCCGTTCACGGTCGTGACTGCGGCGGCTATGGCTGACCTTTCCTCGGCCGGCTTTACAAAGGTCGATTACGTCGAGATTCGCGACGCCCGGACGCTGGGCGCCACAACGTCGCCGGGGCGTCCGCTCCGCGTTTTGGCGGCGGCTTACCTCGGCAAGACGCGACTTATCGACAATGTAGCCGTCGGAAGCCGAGACTAAGTGGCGCTTCCGCCACAAGGTCGATTGGCCGTGGTGGCGCTGAGCCCGACGCAGTTTATAAGGACGACTTCAAGATTCGCCTCAGCGGTTCTGCTGTCGTGCGTCAGGCCGCGTCAGGTTCCGGCACGACACGAGTGAGGATTGCTCATGGGCCGATCCCAGATTGACCTATTTTCGGAATTCGACAGCGAAATGAGTGAAAAATCCGCGCGCGCCCGCAAGCCTGCCGAGAGCACCGGCTATAGCGAGCACGACATCGAAGTGCTGGAAGGCCTGGAGCCGGTTCGGCGCCGTCCCGGTATGTATATCGGCGGCACGGACGAAAAGGCGATGCATCACCTTTTCGCCGAGGTGATCGATAACTCGATGGACGAAGCCGTCGCCGGATACGCGACGTGGATCGAGGTCGAGCTTGCGAGCGACGGCTTTCTGACGGTCACGGACAACGGCCGTGGCATTCCGGTCGGGCCGTATCCGAAGAACAAGAGCATGAGCACGCTCGAAGTCGTGATGACGGTGCTTCACGCCGGCGGCAAGTTCGACTCGAAGGCCTATAACACCTCTGGCGGTTTGCACGGTGTCGGCGTCTCGGTCGTCAACGCGCTTTCCGAAACGCTGGAAGTGCAGGTGGCGCGCGACCAGCAGCTCTATCGCATGGTGTTTTCGCGCGGGCTGCCGCAGACGAAGCTCGAAAAGCTCGGCTCGATCATGAACCGGCGCGGCACGAAAACCCGCTTCAAGCCGGACGAGAAAATTTTCGGCAAGGGTGCCGCCTTCAAACCCGCCCGCCTTTTCAAGATGGCCCGCTCGAAAGCGTACCTGTTCGGCGGCGTCGAGATCCGCTGGAAATGCGCGCCGGACCTGATCAAGGACGACACTCCGCCCGAAGCCGTTTTCCATTTCCCGGGTGGCTTGGCCGATTACCTGACGGCCTCCATCGAGGGCCAGACGCGGGTCACAAAGGACATCTTCTCGGGGCGCGTCGAAAAGGAAGGCGGCCACGGGTCAGTCGAATGGGCGGTCGCGTGGATCGCGAACGAGGATGGTTTTTCGCTATCCTACTGCAACACCATTCCGACGGCCGAAGGCGGCACGCACGAGAACGGTCTGCGTCAGGCGCTGTATAAAGCTCTGCGCGCCTATGGCGAACTGACCGGCAATAAGAAAGCGCAGCAGATCACGTCCGAGGACGTGATGGGGACGGCGGCATCGATGCTGTCCGTCTTTGTGCGCGAGCCGGAATTCCAGGGCCAGACCAAGGACAAGCTGGCGACCGCCGAAGCGACCAAGATCGTCGAGACCGCGGTGCGTGACGCCTTCGATCATTGGCTCGCAGATTCTCCGCAGCAGGCGACGAAGCTGCTCGAATGGACGGTTGACCAGTCGGAGGAGCGCCTCAAACGGCGGCGTGAAAAGGAAATCGGACGGCAGTCGGCAACGCGCAAGCTGCGCCTTCCGGGCAAGCTCGCGGACTGCTCGATCCAGCAGGCTGCGGGAACCGAAATTTTCATCGTCGAAGGCGATTCCGCCGGCGGCAGCGCCAAGAGCGCCCGCGATCGCGAGACGCAAGCCGTGCTGCCGTTGCGCGGCAAGATTTTGAACGTCGCCAACGCTTCGTCGGCAAAGCTGTCGCAGAACCAGTTGCTCGCCGATCTCATTCAGGCCCTCGGTGCCGGAACCGGCGCGAAATACCGC
Source organism: Hyphomicrobium sp. (assembly GCA_035538995.1). Lineage (GTDB taxonomy): Bacteria > Pseudomonadota > Alphaproteobacteria > Rhizobiales > Hyphomicrobiaceae > Hyphomicrobium_B. The sequence goes on from DATLJG010000476.1 coordinate 2,645, forward strand.
GACGAGGATCTGCGTTACGAGCGCATCATCATCATGACGGATGCCGACGTCGA
>DATLJG010000477.1:0-3259 GCA_035538995.1 Hyphomicrobium sp.
GTGAGATCCTTCCACGTTCCAGCGACGCCGCGCACGTCGGCCTGACCACCGAGACGGCCTTCGGTGCCGACTTCGCGAGCGACGCGCGTCACTTCCGAGACAAAGGCGTTGAGCTGGTCGACCATCGTGTTGATGGTTTCCTTGAGCTGCAAAATCTCGCCAGAGACGTTGACGGTGATTTTCTTCGAAAGGTCACCGCGCGCGATGGCGGTTGCGACGTCGGCGATGTTGCGCACCTGTCCCGTCAGGTTGCCGGCCATCGAATTGACGTTGTCGGTCAGGTCTTTCCACGTCCCGGCGACACCCGGAACGGTCGCCTGTCCGCCGAGGCGGCCTTCGGTGCCGACCTCGCGGGCGACGCGCGTCACTTCCGAAGCGAAGCCGTTCAACTGATCGACCATGGTGTTGATGGTGTTCTTGAGTTCGAGAATTTCGCCTTTGACGTCGACGGTGATCTTGCGGGAAAGGTCGCCGCGCGCGACGGCGGTCGTCACTTCGGCGATGTTGCGAACCTGCGTCGTCAGATTGGCGGCGAGCAAGTTGACGTTGTCGGTCAGGTCCTTCCATGTGCCGCCGACGCCCGGCACGACGGCCTGGCCGCCGAGACGGCCTTCGGTGCCGACCTCGCGTGCGACGCGCGTCACTTCGGCTGCGAACGAGCGTAGCTGCTCGACCATCGTGTTGATGGCTTCCTTGAGCTGCAAGATTTCGCCGCGCACGTCGACCGTGATCTTCTTCGACAGGTCGCCGTTGGCGACTGCGATCGTGACCTCGGCGATGTTGCGCACCTGCCCGGTCAGATTGGACGCCATCGAGTTGACACTGTCGGTCAAGTCCTTCCACACGCCCGTCACTTCGCGAATTTGTGCCTGGCCGCCGAGCTTGCCTTCGGTGCCGACCTCGCGTGCGACGCGCGTCACTTCCGAGGTGAAAATCGACAGCTGCTTGATCATCGAATTGACGATCGTGGCCGAGCGAAGGAATTCGCCTTTCAGTGGCCGGCCGTTAACTTCAAGGCGCATGGGTTGCAGCAGGTCGCCCTGCGCCACGGCGGCGATCGTGCGGGTAACTTCGACCGTCGGCCGGAGAAGATCGTCAACCAAAGAGTTGACGGACTCCTGCATCTCACTCCAGGCGCCATGCGGGAGGCCAAGATTAACACGGCGATCCGTCAGGCCTTCCCGCCCGACCGTCTCACCCACTTGGCGAAGCTGACCGGCCATACGCTCATTGGCCGCGACGATGTCGTTAAAGGTATCGGCGATCTTGCCCGCGAGGCCGTCCCAATCATCACGCATACGGACGCTGAAATCGCCACTTCGGACAGCCTGCAGGGCCTGGAGCACTTCGACGAGCACGGCGTTTGGGCTGCGCATGAGGCGCCCGGCTTCTGCCGCCCCGATCTGCTCCGACATGAAGTCCACCCCTCCGAACTGCGCCTAAACGCTCGTAAACGCAGGCCGCCGGCAAAGGGTTCCGCTGCGGCGCGGCGTTCGATGAGAAATTTCGATGTTGCTAAGATCGCCGCAACGAGAAGCGCGCCGCCGTCCGCTCGCCGCGTTGGCGACCATCTTGCGTGAAAAATAGCTCAACGATGGTGGCAAGAAAGCGGCTTTTGGCGTGTTAGCTGGATTTGGCGGGGTCGAGGGTCTTTGGGCGCAGATCAACGGCTCGTGCGTTTGACGGGCGGCGTTTCCTCGGCCGAATGATGGTGATGATCCGCCGCCGTCTTCGGCGATTGGCCGGAGGTTTCCTCGACGAGGCGGCTGCGGGCGCGATTGACACGGCTCTTCATCGTGCCGACGGCGCAGCCGCAGACGCGGGCCGCGTCTTCGTAGGAAAAGCCCTCGGCCGTGATGAGCAGCAGGGCCTCGCGATGGTCCGGGGAGAGACGCATCAGCGCCTTGCGCATGTCCGCAAATTCAAGCTGCACCAATTGCGTGGCCGGTACGCTGGCGTTCATTGCGGCGTGATCTTCGTCCAGCTCCTCGCGCTGCGACTTGCGATAATGCGTGAAATAGGTGTTGCGTAAAATCGTGAACAGCCAAGCCTTGAGATTGGAATCCGGAACGAACGAATCCTTGTGAGCCCAAGCTTTTAGAAGCGTTTCCTGGACGAGATCATTGGAAAGCTGGCCGTCGCCGCTCAGCGAATGTGCGAACGCCCGCAAATTGGGGATCGCATTGATCAACGCAGTCGAGAAATTTGGAGTCCCTGTCACTCCGATCCCTCCTTGGATTCGAGTTTTCGAATAAGCTGTAAGAGGTCGTCGGGGACGGGTTCGCGGACCATCGATGCGTACATGGTTCGCATGCGTTCACCGATGAGCTGCGTTGCAATTCCCGGGAGCTTAGCCACGGTTGCCGGGCCAGCCTCCGGCTCCCGGCGCCGCTCCAGTTCGGTTTTTTTCTGGTTCGCTCGCGTACGCTCGTCCGCCTCGTCACAGCGATGTTGCATAATTAAAAAACCTAGCCTCTCCTGATCTTTGCTGATTTTCGATTGGCCTCGTTTGAGCCAAAGTTGGCGTGGATGTTGAGGCGATCTGGTCTCTGCTGGCGAACGTCAGGACAGAGAATTCGTTCCACTTGGGAACCAACGTTTCATGAATGCGTTTGGGTAACGCTGCAGCTTGACTGCAAGGACGCATGGCGTGCGTCCTGATGTCGGCCCGGGAGGTGCAAAGTCCATGTCAATCGCCCAGACAATTCGTCCCCATTTGCCCTATCTGCGGCGCTTTGCGCGCACTTTGACCGGGGCGCAGGACGTCGGGGACGCATATGTCGCGACGCTGCTCGAAGGTTTGGTATCGACACCGTCAGACTTTCCAACGGACGTGCCGGCGCGCGTCGCGCTTTATCATTTGTTTTTGAAGGTTTGGAATTCCGTACGTCTGTCCCAAGACGGCGGCGATGACTTGCAGGGATCGCTGGCGACGGCGCAGCGGCGGATCAACTCGATCAGCACCCTGCCGCGGCAGGCATTCCTTTTGGTCGCGGTCGAGGGATTTACGGCCGCCGAGGCTGCGATGATCCTTGAAATCGGGGAACGGGATATCGAGAGCCTTCTGGATATCGCCGGGCAGGAAATCGCTCATCAAGTGGCCACCAATGTTCTTATCATCGAGGACGAGCTTCTCATCGCGATGGATCTGGAGACGATCGTCACAAGCCTCGGGCATTCCGTTCAGGATGTCGCCACGACCAAGACCGAGGCGTTGGCTGCCGTCAAACGGCAGAAGCCCGGCCTCATCCTCGCGGAC
>DATLJG010000478.1:0-3749 GCA_035538995.1 Hyphomicrobium sp.
AGCTCGAAGATATGGCTCGCCTCTTCGTTCTTGACGCCCTTCTCGACGGCGCCCTCGACGAAGCGCGCCTGCTGCTTCGCCATTTCGGCCTTGTCTTTCTTACCCATCGCTCGACGCAGCATGTCGGCCTGGCCCAGCGTATAGCCGCCCATCACCTGCGCGATCTGAATGACCTGCTCCTGGTAGATGATGACGCCGTAAGTCTCCTTCAGGATTCCTTCGAGCATCGAATGCAGATAATCGACGGGCTCCTCGCCGTGCTTGCGGTGAATGTACGTCGGGATGTTGTCCATCGGACCCGGCCGATAGAGCGCCACCATGGCGATGATGTCCTCGAAGCGGTCCGGCTTCAGCCGCTTCAGGCTTTCGCGCATCCCCGTACTTTCCAGCTGGAACACGCCCGCCGTATCGGCCTTCGCCAGCATTTCGTATGTGGCTTTATCGTCGAGCGGCAGGCTTGGCAGATCGACCGTGATCCCGCGCCCGCGCTTGATCAGATCGACCGCCTTCTCAAGCACCGTCAGCGTCTTCAGGCCGAGGAAGTCGAACTTCACGAGACCGGCGGCCTCGACCATCTTCCAATTGTACTGCGTAATCGGAAAATGCGATTTCGGATCGCGATAGACCGGAACGAGTTCTTCCAATGGCCGGTCGCCGATCACCATGCCGGCGGCGTGCGTCGAGGCGTGGCGGTATAGCCCTTCGAGCTTCTGCGCAATTTCAAGCAGCCGCGCGACGATCGGTTCGCGATCCCGCTCTTCCTGAAGTTTCGGCTCGCCGTCGATCGCTTCCTTCAGCGTCACCGGATTGGCCGGATTGTTCGGCACGAGCTTGCACAGCCGGTCGACCTGACCGTAAGGCATCTGCAGCACGCGACCGACGTCGCGCAGCACGGCACGCGCCTGCAGCTTTCCGTGCGTGATGATCTGCGCAACGCGATCCTCACCGTATTTCTTTTGCACGTAGTCGATGACCCGGTCGCGCTTCTCCTGACAGAAATCGATGTCGAAGTCCGGCATCGAAATACGTTCGGGATTGAGGAAACGCTCGAACAGCAGTCCGAACTGCAGCGGATCGAGATCGGTGATCGTCAGCGCGTAAGCGACAAGTGAACCCGCACCCGAACCGCGGCCCGGACCGACGGGCACCCCGTTGGCTTTCGACCACTTGATAAAGTCGGCCACGATCAGGAAGTAACCGGGAAACTTCATCTGCGTGATGACATCGAGTTCGTAGGCAAGCCGCTTTTCGTAGTCGTCGAGCGTAAAGCCCGGCGCCGGACCGTGCGCGGCGAGCCGCCGTTGCAGTCCCTCCTTCGCCTGGCTCTTGAGTTCCGCCGCCTCAAGACGGAAATTCTCGATCTCGCTCAGACTGTCATCGCCCTTCACGAAGCGCGGCAGAATCGGCTTGCGTCCCTCGGGACGCGCCGTGCATCGCATCGCAATTTCGATCGTATTGGCGAGCGCTTCGGGAAGATCCGCGAAAAGCTCGGCCATTTCCGCTTCGCTTTTCAGATAATGCTCGGGGCTGGCGCGACGGCGATTGTCTTCGACGACATAGCGCCCGTCCGCGATGCACAGAAGAACGTCGTGCGCTTCGTAATCGTCACGCCGCGCGAAATAGCATTCATTGGTCGCGACGATGGGAATGCGCCGATCGTAGGCGAGATCGAGAAGCTCCGGCTCGACATCAGCCTCCTCGGGAAGTCCGTGCCGCTGCACTTCGACATAAAGCCGGTTTCCGAAAATCTTTTCGAGCGTCTTCAGCCGCTCGACGGCGCGGTCGTGCTGGCCTTCGCGAAGCGCGGAATCGATCGGGCCTTGCGGTCCGCCCGTCAATGCGATGAGCCCTTCGGAGAATTCCTCCACCCGGGCGATCTTAACGTGCGCAGACTCGTCGGGAGCGACTTCGAAATAGAGCGATTTCGACAACCGCAGCAGATTGGCGAAACCATCCGCCGTCATCGCCAGCAATGCGATTTTACCCGCCGGTTTGCTGCGCGGCTCGTTACTGAGCGCTCGCAACGCCGAAGGCTGCGCGTCGTGGTTGTCGCCAAAATCGACGTCCAGCGAACAACCGGCGATGGGCTGCACGCCCGCGCCCCAAAGTTTCTCGGAAAATTCCAGCGCCCCGAAAAGGTTGTTGCTATCGGTCAAACCAAGGGCGGGCAGATGCATCGCTTCCGCCAGCTTGGCGAGCTTCGCGATCGGCAATGCCCCTTCGAGAAGCGAATAGGCCGAATGCACCTTGAGATGGATGAACCGGGGAGCTTTGGCGGCTAAGCGAATCGCGTGTTCCATGACCCTATTTTACGGCATGCGCGGACCCCGGGGATAACTCTCCCGCGTCGCGCGCAATCCATCCACAGAACTGCAGGTTTTAGGCGCTCAACGGCCGATGGACGCTGGCGCAAGTTCGACGAGCTTGCCGTCCTGGACGAGCAGAACGCGGTCCATCCGCCGTGCCAGTTCGATGTTGTGCGTCGCGATCAGCGCCGCGACGCCCTGGCGGCGAATAAGATCGACGAGTTCGCGGAAAACATACTCCGACGTATGCGGATCGAGATTGCCCGTCGGCTCGTCAGCGAGCAGGAGCTTCGGACTGTTCGCCAAGCCCCGGCAGATGGCCGTGCGTTGCTGTTCGCCGCCGGAAAGCTCGGCAGGCCGATGATCGACGCGATCGGTGAGGCCGAGGCTGCCGAGCAAGTTCCGCGCCCTTGCCTCCGCAGCTTTGCGAGGCCGCCCCAGGATGAGCTGCGGCAGAACCACATTCTCCAGAGCCGAGAATTCCGGCAGGAGCTGATGGAACTGGTAGACGAAGCCGATTTCCTTGCGCCTCAGACGGGTGCGCTCCGCCTCCGAAAGCGTCGCGCAATCGTGGCCATTGAGGGAAATGCGACCGCTCGACGGAGATTCGAGCAGCCCCGTGATGTGCAGCAGCGTTGACTTGCCGGCCCCCGACGGACCGACCAGCGCCACGGCCTGTCCAGGCCACAGCACGGCATCGACGCCGGACAGGACGACAATCTCGCGCGCGCCCTGGCGGAAATGCCGTGTCACGCCTTCGAGCTGCAGGATGGGTGAAAACGTTGTGCCGATGGGTGTCGTATCCATGTGCGTCACTCGTATCGCAACGCTTCGACCGGATCGAGACGCGATGCGCGCCACGACGGATAGAGCGTCGCCAGGATAGAAAGCAGCATCGCCATCAGCACGATCCCCCCGGTTTCATGCGGATCAATATCCGCCGGCAGCTTCGTCAGATAATAGACGCTCGGATCGAAAACGGTCGTTCCCGTAACCCAGGACGCAAAATTCTTGATGCTGTCGATATTCCAGCAAAACACGACGCCGAGCACCAGCCCTGCAAGGGTGCCGACAATCCCGATCGACGCGCCGGTTATCAGGAAGACGCGCATCACCGCGCCTTTCGTGGCTCCCATCGTTCGAAGAATGGCGATGTCGCGACCCTTGTCCTTCACGAGCATCATCAGCCCGGAGATGATGTTCAGCGCCGCGACCAGCACGATCAGCGACAGGATGATGAACATCACGTTGCGCTCAACCGAGAGCACGTTGAAGAACGTCTCGTTACGCTGCCGCCAATCTGCAACGGCGATCGACGGACCGCCCGCTTTCAAAATCTCGGGGCGAAACGCATCGACATTCTCCGGATTGTCGACGACGACTTCTATGACGTCGACTTCGCCGTTCTTGGAGAAATACTTTTGCGCTTCCGCCAACGGCATG
>DATLJG010000479.1:0-10679 GCA_035538995.1 Hyphomicrobium sp.
CGGGCCTTGCAGGGTGGCGCTCGCACGAACGTTGATCTGCATTCAGCAACCATTCACGCCGGAAGGAGTTTCTGACGTCAGTTGAATGGGAGTAATGCCATGAGAACCTTGCTTTGCGTGTTGGCGACATCCGCCGTTGCCGGTCTAGCGCCGAGCGTCGCCTCGGCTGCCGATTTCGGCGGCTACGTAGAAGAGGATACGGTGATCGAGCGTCCCGCGCCGGTCGTCGAGCATGAGCGCATTATTGAGCGCCGTTATTACGAGCCCGCTGACGATTATTACGATGATGCGCCGGAGGTCACGTACTACGAGGCCCCGTATCCAGTACCATACCCCCGTTTCCGTCATCGTCATTGGCGTCACGACGGCCGCTGGTAAAGTCAGAGTGACGAGAAAAGAATCCATCCGGCTGCCGCAGCGTCTGGGCGCGGCAGCCGTTGTTTTTTCAGAAGGCTGTTCGGCTTAACGGGTTGGCAACCATAATGCGAAAAGCACCGGCACCTGCTCAAAATTATTCTTAATCCTAGTTCCATCGGAGCAGGAAAAATCAGTCAATTTCGCTTATACTCTGACTGCGTCATCATCCCGGTTATCGAGATGATGTGGGGCAGGCAGAGGAGAGCTTGGTGATCAGCGTCAGATACGGCGTCGCGACCGTCGCGGCGCTATCGTCATTGGCTTTGTTCTCGGCGACGGCAGAGGCAAATCGCCGTTGCGGCTTCGATCGCTATGGCTACCATCCGCCGGATTTCCGGGGATGCTACGGCTATGCAATCGTCGAGGTGCCGGTGGTACCCGTTGTTCCGGTGGTGAGAGTGCCGGCCGAACCTCCGGTTTATCGGCGGCATCGCGTGCGTAAGGTTCACAAGGTTCATAAATCCCATAAGGTTCGTCGTGCGCCCCGGGTCCGTCCGGTTGTCGCCTTCGCGCCACCGTTGCCACCTCCGCCGCCACCGCCCCCATTCGAGGGTTACTATAGGGCTGCGCCACCGCCGCCGGGTTGCTATTACGACAACGGCTACGATATGGCTGTCCATGTCATATGCTATCGCGGCTGGTAATTGGCACCGCGATGTCGCTCGATTGGACACACAATTCCCATGAGCATCACGTTCGACCACAAAACGATCTTGCGAAGAACTGCAGCCGTTCTGGCCCTGCTGCTGGTCCAGGCGGCGCCAAGCGCAGCCGCTCAGTGCGGCAACGGTCCGGGTGGTTTTCAGTCGTGGTTGCAGGATTTCAAACAAAGGGCGGTCGCACAGGGCATCAGCGCCGCGACGGTTTCGCGCGCGCTGGCCGGCGTTACCTATGACCCGAAGGTGATCCGCCTCGATCACTCGCAGCATTCGTTCAAGCTGAGCTTCAAACAATTCTATGCGCGTCGCGTCAATGGCGCTTTGATCAATCGTGGCAGGGCGCTGATGCGCGCCCATCGCGGCACGCTCGATCGCATCGAAAAACGCTATGGCGTTCCGGGTGCTGTGATCGTTGCCATCTGGGGACTCGAAACACACTACGGAGCCGACGCGACGTCGCGCTATTCGATCATCCGATCGCTTGCGACGCTCGCCTACGATTGCCGCCGATCCGAGTTCTTTACGGGGCAACTTCTGGATGCTCTGCGCATCGTTGGCCGAGGCGACCTATCGCCAAATCAATTGCGCGGCGGTTGGGCCGGAGAAATCGGCCAGACGCAATTTCTGCCGACGCCATACGTTCGCTACGCAGTGGATTTCGACGGCAACGGACATCGCGATTTGGTGCATAGCGTTCCAGACATCCTCGCTTCGACAGCAAACTTTCTTGCCAAGCACGGCTGGCAACGCGGCGGCTCGTGGCAGCCGGGTTCCGCGAACTACGGCGTTCTTGCGTCGTGGAATAAGGCTGAAGTCTACCAGCGCACCATCGCGGCAATGGCGACGCAACTCGCAGGCAAGTGATCGGCAGCGAACCGATCAACTCACCTTTTTATTGGCCTCGAGTCTTTTCTTCACCTCGCGCGCAAGCTCGTCGATCAAGTCCTTGTCAAGCCGCGGCGGACGCCGTCCGATTGGCCGGTTGGGCTTGTCGCCGGTGGCGTCGATGGCGATCGCGTCGCTGCCCGGAAATGTCTCCTTCAGAGCTTCATCAAGGTCATGGTCCAGCTCTAGCTTCGATTTTTCATGGGTCATCGTGCTTCTCCAGCGGCGAAGTCACCGCGTCGATAGGCTCCAAAAGTGATCGAATAATGCGGCCGCAGACAAAGCAATCCTGCGTTACCCAAAATTTCATATCCTCCGCCACACCTTGTCCATGATTTGACGGTTGCTGCGCGCTTCGGGCGACCCGCCGGCGCCAGTTAAAAATCGGCGAGATCGTCATAGCGCGTTGATTTAAGTGCAGGAGTTTGGGGTGCAGAAAACCATTAACATGCCGGATGTGATGCTTCGGCCTCTCGTGCAACAGCTGCGGGACGCATTGATGACGGCAGAAGGCGAACTTCAGCGCCGTTGTTTTATATCCGCTGAAATTCGCGAGGCACTCGCTGCGGCCGATGCGTTTCTCAACGGCGGGCGTGCCCAGACCTCAAACCGAAGGGCGTCGCTTCGGTAAAAATGGCTTTCGCCGTATTCGTCCGCGATTAGCTGAATCGCGTATTGCAATCGAAGCTCTTGAACTCGCGTTGAAATCATCAGACGACGAATAAATCGGCCATTCTGCTGCCTTTGTCGGGGGATGAAATTCACCGTGGGGAGAAGGGGCAGTGTAATGCGTATCGAAGCTCCGGCTATTCTTTTTGTCATAGGCGCGGTGGCAATCGCGCCGGCCGCCGCTCAGACGGTTCGCCATCAGGATGCGAGCCTTCCTCAGTTTGTGTCGCCGGCCGTACGGGACGAAGTCGTGAAATCGGCGCGGGAGGCAAATGCCACCCCGCCCGAAGCCCGCGAAGCAGCCGAAGCCCTCAGCGCGAAATTTGCGGATGCGCGCCCCGACACGGACGAAATGCCACCATCGAAACTCGGAGGAGCCGTTCCTGACCCGCGCGAGTCGTCAGTTAACGCTCACGTTGCGGTGCTCGTTGCGGGCAAGCCGCAAGCGACAGAGAAGTCTACGAAACCCAAAGTGGCGTTGGAAAAGCCGAAAGGCGCCGCCAGGGCTAAGCGGGTATCGACCCATTCGCGCCGAACGACATCCAGAGAAGGCGGAAGCGCCGGCCGCGAGCTCGGGCGGGGCGGCGGGCGTCATGGTCCTTCGGAAGCTCCGGAGCGTCTCGCATCCAATGACGTCCCGGGTGCATCGACGGGCTGGAACACTGGCTTAATCGGCTTTTTGACCAATCCGGCTTTCTGGCACTGAGCAGATCGCCCTGGAATGTCCCCCAAGCGATGCTCCTGCCAACGGCCCTCCCAGGCTGAATTGGAAAGGATTATGCAAATAGCCGAATGCAAGCCAGTCGCTATATGTCACCGGCGTGCTAAAGTGACGGCCTCTGGTCGGCAATTTGCGTTTCCGATCGCCGCCCGGAATGAGGAAGGGGCAAATGCCGGTTACGGTATCGTTTGTGGGTCAAAAAGGCGGAGTGGGCAAAAGTACCCTTGCCCGGGCATTCGCGGCCGTCGCGGCGCGCGGTCGGCTAAAGGTTAAGCTGGCTGATCTCGACCTGAACCAGCAAACGTCTGTGCGCTGGGCAAAAATACGGGTCGCGAGACGCAATTCGCATCCGGTGGAGGCGGAACCCTACGCGACGATGCGGGAAGCGCTTGCCGGAAGCCAAGGCGCCGATATCGTCATCGTCGATACGCCTGGCCATGCTAGCCCCGAGACGCTGGAAATTGCGCGCTCTTCGCATGTCGTCGTCCTGCCGACAGGTGCAAGCACGGACGACCTCTATCCGACGGTGCTGCTCCTTTATGAGCTTGAGCAGATGGGAATTCCGAAGGAGCGCCTTGCCGTCGCTCTCTGCCGGCTTCTTGAATTGCGCGAAGAGCATGCGGCACGGAAATATGTGGAGACGGCCGGTTACCAAGCGCTGCTTGGCTCGGTTCCCGAACGCGCGGGTTACCGCACCGCGCATAATCAAGGCCAATCGCTGACCGAAACAAGCGATCAAGCATTGAATGGCCGTGCGCGCACCTTGATGGAAAGCTTGCTCGAAAAGGTATTGGTCCAACTCAAGGCGTCAAAGACTTTTGAAAAACAAAACGGCGCGTCCCTGTCGCCGGAAAAATCACACTGAGCTTTGAATTTTTTCGAGAGCGCGCAATGGTCGATCAAAATCAAAACCCTGCTTCGAAATCATCGGCGCTTCTGAAATGGGCGCTGATCCTTGGGGGTGTCGTCGTGCTGCTATGGCTTGGCGCCTACCTTCTCGGCGTGCAGATCTACGATGCAGCGTTGAACCTGACGCACTAAGAACGAAGAACGACCGGCTAGACAGCCGGGGCTTGTGGCAATCGCATCGTCACGATAAGCCCAGGACTTCCGTTATCGAAGCTAAGTCTTCCGTTCCATGCGTCTACAATATCTGTGACGATCGCAAGCCCGAGGCCCGCCCCGCTGCCGCTGGTATCCAGCCGGGCGCCGCGTGGTAACACGTCGGATACCCGTTCCGCAGCGATGCCGGGACCATCGTCGCTGACGGTCACCACCGCGTCTTGCCCGTCGTGACTCCCGCAGATCGAAACAATTTTTCCGGCATGTCGGGCAGCATTCTCGACGACGTTGCCAAGAGCTTCCGCCAAATCGTCAGTATCAATCCGCGCGCTGAGGTCTGCGGGCACGTCAACGGTCCACAACAGCCGGCGACCATCCGGTGTGCGCTCCATAACGCGAACGATGCGATCAACGACGGATTTGACATTGGCGGTCGCATCTTTGGCCGCGTACGAAAGACGCGCCCGCGCAAGTTCGCGATCGACGTGCCGGCGCATCGTCTCGGCGATTGACGAAATATCCGCGGCTATTTCTTTTTCCCCCTTGTTGCGGAGGCGTTCAATTTCTCCATTCAACACCTGCAACGGCGTCTTGAAACCATGCGCGAGATCGGCGGCGCGGCCGCGCGCCTTTTCAACTGCGTTTTCCTGCTTATCGAGAAGAGCGTCGATCTCTTCTGCCAGCGGCAGAACTTCATTCGGAAATCCCGTTTCCAAACGGCGGGCCTTGCCGGATCGGATCGCCGCCAGCTTTTGCCGAACGGCAGTTAGCGGGCGCAAGCCGATGCTGACTTGCGCCCATGACGCGGCAATCAGCAGAAGCCCGATCAACGCGAGAAATGGCAGAAGCGCGGATCTGAAGTCGGCGACGGATTTCTTGACCTCCTCGGCGTTCCAGGCAACGGCGATGCGCGTGGTTTTTCCTCCGAGCCGGGGAGGCAGCTGGATGCGCCGCTGCAAAAGATAGAGTTCCGAACCTCCCGGACCCGCGATCATATGGCGATGCGAAACATCATCGACCGCCGCCTCTTGCGGCAGGGTAAGGACGCTGTCCCACAACGATCGAGACCTCAATGATTTGCCGTTCGGCTCAACGGTGATTTGCCAATAAAGGCCGGACAGCGGTTCATCGAAACGAGGGTCAGCGGGCGCGGGATCGACGCTCAGCTCACCCGACGGCGATAACGCGAGATTGGCCGCAAGCTGATTGAGGTAGACAGTGAGCTCGGCATCGACGCGGCGCTCGACATGCTGCTTGAAGAGCAGCGTTAAGCCGACTGCAGCGAGACTCAGAGCGACAAGGATAGAGAGCGCGCCGGCGAGAAGCAGGCGCAGGCGCAGCGAGCCAAGGCTCATGCTGGTTGATCCGCAACGAGGTATCCAAACCCACGGCGCGTCTCGATAACGTCCTGTCCAAGCTTTTTGCGCAGCCGGGTCACCACGGCCTCAAGCGCATTCGCATCGCGGGCATCGTTGTCACCATAGAGATGCTCGATAAGCTCCGACGGCGGCACGACGCGGCCCTTATGATGCATGAGATAGTCGATCAAACGATATTCGAGCGGCGATACCGCAATTGCCGCGCCGTCGATCGATACCCGCATCTGCCGCGTGTCGAGCATGAGCGCACCGGCGGAAAGCATGGCGGACCCATGACCGGCGGAGCGGCGGATAAGAGCGCGCACGCGCGCCAGCACTTCCTCGATCTGGAATGGCTTGGCGAGATAGTCATCGGCCCCCGCATCGATGCCCTCGACGCGCTCCGGCCAAGTACCGCGCGCCGTTAGGACAAGGACGGGCATGGTCTTGCCTCCGGCGCGCCATCGCTTCAGAACCGCGAGACCATCCATTTTCGGCAGCCCCAAATCGAGAATGATGAGATCATAGTCTTCGGTATCGCCCTGAAACCAGGCTGCCTCGCCATCGCCGACGGTATCGACGCAATAATGCGCGGCGGTCAAAGCCGCCGCGATACTGCTTGCAATTTTCGGCTCATCCTCGACGAGGAGAATCCGCATCAGTCGTCGTCCTCGATTTTGATGATCTTCGCTGTCTTTGCGTCGACCTTCACTTCCTTGAGTTTGCCATCCGGCGTCAGAACTTTGAACTCATAGATAAAGGTCGTGCCTTTTTTAACTTCGAGTTCGACGCCCATGATCTTTCCGGTGAACTGCGCCTTGAAGGCGTCCATGATCTCGGAAAGAGACCGGATACGCCCTTCGCTCAAGGCCTGGCGCGCGCGTTCGTGGTCGAGCGCATCGTCATCGTCGGCGTTAGCTATCGCGGAGGCGCCCACAAGGAGTAACACCGGCAGCAAGAGAAAAGAGGCATGTTTCATGATGCGATTCATATGCAGGATTTTGCAACGGACGTCCTGACAATTCGCTGACGAAGCGCATCAGAGCGGCGTCAGGGCCGATCAGCCAAGGTGCGTACGCCGGCCCAAACGAGGTTGCCGGCGGAATTGAAATTTAAGGAGATCCGCATATGCATAACGCCCTCAAGTTGTCAGCAGCCTTGGTCCTGTTGGGCATTGCGACACCGGTTTTGGCCGACCATGATCACGGTGCTCGCCTGAACATCCCTGCCGAGAGATGGCTTTCGGCCTCTGACGTCATTCAGAAGCTCAAAGCACAAGGTTATGCGGTCACGAAAATCGAGGCCGACGATGGCGTCTATGAGTTCGATGCAACAAACGCCAACGGCGTCCGCATTGAAGGTCACGCTAATCCGGAAACGGGACAGGTGCTGACAGGCTACGACGATTGATGCTTGATGTGGGACGCGGCGAGATCGCATTGCGGCGTCCCACCTCGACGATCATTGCACATACTGATCGGAAGCGGCGTTAGGCGCGGCGCGCTTCAAGATCGCGCAATCGATTGAGGCGATCGAGGATAATGGCGGAAGGAGTCCAATCCATTCCGTCATTGATTACTTCTTTCAAACGCGGACTGGTGTTTTCGATGAAAACGACAATCCAGGGTGTTTGTTTACGCGCCATCACTCGAAATCTATATCGCAGGGTGTTTAAGTCGAACACGTCAGCATGAAAACAGTTCCGCTATGTGCGCCGGAAATACTGATTGGGAGTATTCTGGAGCGTATAGTCGAATCGCTATACTGTTTGCTGGCTAGTGTTTCGACCCTTGCCCGTTTGAACCCTCGGCCCGTTGAGAAAACGGCCGGGGGTTTTCTCATTCAGCACCCGAACAAACCTGATCCGGCATCGGGAACCAACAGGACTCCACCGCGTTGAAACCTCCAGCGGCGACTGAATCGGCTTGCCCGGGGGATTTCGCAAATGCTCTGTCCATACAGCTCCGATGAGCTAAAGGAACTTCGTCGCGTTCTGGACGACATCATCTCCGAAGCGCGTCGGAGCCCGGTAGCGATTCACGTCGATGACATCATCGAAAAGGTCTTCGAGCTTGCGGACCACGGCGAGCGGGATCCTGGCAAGCTGCGTGATGCCGTTTTGAAAAACGCCGCTTAGCCCGTGCTCCCGCGACGATAGCGTCACGGGCACGGGATTACGGGAATTAAGGGCGAAGATCGCCGTCGTGGCGCGATGGCTGGCGGATGTGCCAGTAGAATGGCCTCAAAAAATCGGCACGATCGTTGCAAATATGTGCGGCGGAACGCTCATCTGGACCTGCGTGTCTCAGATTGAACGTAGTGCCTCGCCTGTTCGTTTACCGACGGAAGGTGGGCGGGTTTGGTTGCGGTGTGAGCCATGTACACGGACAATGTCATCTGGGTCGACTTTCGCCTCTCGAAAGATATCCGCGCCCACCAGAAATCGCCTTTCGCCGAGCGGATGGCGGCGCACTCGGTCCGGACGCAAGAGCATCTGCAAGCCTCAAAGACAGCAATTGAAATCATTAAGATGATGGTCGAGCGCGAGCGTGCCAAAGAGAGATGACACGCGGCGCCGGTTGCCTTCCCAGGACGGGCAACGATGCGGCTTCTAATGCGCGGGTCCTTGCCCGCGCGCCTTTTCCTTGAGGCCTCGCCCCGGCACCGACGTTCTTGATGTCGCGATCGATCTTGCTTCCCGCCCGCCTATCATTAGCTTAGATCCAATGAGCTTTCGCGTCCGCACCAGAGCGACGGCGCGATAGGTACGCTGGACAAGTCTTCTGAATGGCCAAGAGCAACTCGCCTCTCTTCTCGGCACTCTCCCTTGCGATGCCGCGTCTGAAGATCGAGACGAAGAAGGAGGTTAAGGTCGGTTTTCTCGCTCCGCTGTCGGGAAAGCTGAAGTCCTGGGCAGGGCCTGGTTACCACGGCTGCCTGATCTGGAAGGAGAGAATCAACGAGGCAGGCGGCTTGCTGATCGGCGACCGCCGCTATCTCGTCGACATCATTCCGTTCGACACGCAGTTCCAACCGGAGAGAGCCCTGGAAGGGGCACGCAAACTTGTCCTCGAAGACCACGTTAAATTCCTGATCATGGTCGGGGGAAACGATTTCTCACGGCCGCTCAGGGATTTCGTCAATCGGCAACGGACGTTGGTCAGCACGGCTCTGCCGAGCGACCTGTCGCCGGACGCCAGAACGCTGATCGCGCCGAGTGAAGTGCATCCGATATACAATGTAACGGGCGTCGATTGGCTGAAGCGCGACCAGCCCAGTCTCAAGACGGTGGCGATGTGCACGCAAGACGACGCTCACGGCCTTCCTTCGATCGCGACGTATCGGGCCGCCTTCGAAGCGGCAAACATCACAGTCGTCGCCGAGCGCCTGTTTCCGATAGAGACGTCCGAATTTGGCGGCATCGTCAAAGATCTGCTCGCTACGAAGCCGGACATCCTGTGCTGGGATACCGCCTACGAGCCCTTCGTTCATGCGCTGACGATTGAGGCGTACCGTCAAGGCTATCGCGGCCGCATCATCTCCTGCACCTGCGACAACTATCGAGAGTTGATCGACCGTACGTCGCCATCGTTCATGGAGGGCTTCGTCTTTCAGTTTCCCGATTTCGATGATCCGCGCCTCAACGATCCGCAGATCAACTTTCACGACCCGAACCTTTTTTACGAGGAATTCTGTGCGCGCTTTCCAGGAACGTGGAGCGCGGTGTCCTGGCAGTACGTATCGGTGCTGGATCTCTGGAAAACCGCCGTCGAGCGCTCAGGCTCCTTCGAGCCGGCGACCGTCATGGCGATGATGAAAGTCGGCGGCAAGAGCAAGAACGTCTTTGGCGATGCCACATGGTGGGGCCGCGAGCTCTTTGGAATCAACAATGCGCTTGTCGGCTATTGGCCTGTCGTCACGATCCAGAAGGGTCGCGCCCGTATCGTCGAATACGGGTCGATCCTGGACTGGTGGAACGCACATAGCGAAACCCTGATCAAGCACATGCGAAAAATGGGATTGATGTGGGATCAGCGCGAAGGAAAGATCACCGAGAGCCGTTACGGCGTTTAGCCGCGAGGATCGCGTCACGGCGCATACATGAGATCCTCTTGATTGTTCGCAATGATCAATTTCATGAATTCGGCAGCGCTCTCGATATCCCTGCTTTCCAAGGCTTCAAAGAGGGACCGTAAGCGCTTCTGACTTTCGTTGATGCGCTGCGGAGAAAGAGATTGAACGCGCGTTGCAAGCCAGTGCGGCTGGCACCGGACTTCTCCGACGATCCGATACATCGTAACCAGCAATCGATTGTGAGTGCCTTCGGCGATTGCCATAAGAAACTTCTTCTCGAGAAGCGCGAATTTCATCGCATCCGCGACGATCGCTTCGATTTCGCCAAGCAACGTGCGTAGGTCATTGAGGTCGCGAACCGACATATACAAAGTCGCGAGGCGCACCATCTCAGGCTCGAGAAGCGAACAGACGATGCTCATCTCGAACGGCGACGCGGTCTCGACAATGGACTGGATGTCGAGAGCCTCGATGGGTTTGGCCGCCGTGCTCGCCGGAGGCGGCGACGCTTTATAGACGACGTATGTGCCGCCGTTTGGTCGTCGGACAACAACGCCATACGCTTCCAGAAATTCCACCGCCTGCCGGATCGCTGTCCTCGTGATCCCGAGTTGCTCTGCGAGATTGCGTTCAGCACTTAGACGCGACCCGAAGGAATAGTCTCCGGAGGCGATCCGTTCGAAAATTTGGTGCGCAGCAGCCTTGACTTTCTCTTTGGCGAAGGGAGGCGCAGCGCCTTCCACCTCCCATGGCGCAATGTGTTGCGTGCCCTCGCTCATATCGTCTTCCTCTGCGTCGTCTTGCAAGCGGCGGTGCCTGCGGTGGCGTTCGCTG
>DATLJG010000480.1:0-2152 GCA_035538995.1 Hyphomicrobium sp.
GCACAGTGGGTTGAACATGGTCGCGGCATTGCGGCGAGAGGATGCACAGCGCGCTCTTCCACCACGGGATGAGCTTTCGGCGCAATACCTGATGGACGAGCGTCGCCTCGCCGGCGCATTGATTGAACGCGCGTTCTTTGCTGAAGACGAGCGGCGGCGGATCGCCGACGTTGCGCGTCGGCTGGTGCATACGGCGCGCACCAACAAAGCCAATCACACCGGCATCGACGCCTTCATGCACGAGTACGGTCTCGCGACCGACGAGGGCGTTATCCTCATGTGCCTCGCGGAGGCATTGCTGAGAATTCCCGACGCCGAAACCGCCAACGCCTTCATTGCCGAGAAGGTGGCGGGCGGCGCTTGGGACAAACATCTCGGCCATTCCGACAGCCTGTTCGTCAACGCCTCGACCTGGGGGCTGATGCTGACAGGCCGCATGGTGAAGCTCAAGGATGCCAAGGGCGCCAATCCGTTCCAGGCGATGAAACGGCTCGTCGCGCGCTCCGGCGAGCCCACCATTCGCATGGCGGTGCGCCATGCCGTGCGCCTTCTCGGCGAGCAGTTCGTGTTGGGCGCGACGATCGAAAGCGCCCTGTCGCGCGCCCACGAGTTCGAGAAGAAGGGCTATCGCTTTTCTTACGACATGCTCGGCGAGGCGGCCCGTTCGGAGCGCGATGCCGAACGCTATTTTCAGCGCTACATGGCCGCCATCGACGCCGTCGGTGCCGACGCGGGCGCATTTACCGCCACGCACGCCGACGCCATTTTTGAGCGTCCGTCGATCTCTGTGAAACTGTCGGCGCTGCATCCGCGCTTCGAACCCGGCAAGGACCGGCGTCTCGCTGTCGAACTCGCGCCGCGCCTGCTGACACTTGCACGCGCTGCACGTTCGAAAGGCTTGGCGCTGACGATCGATGCCGAAGAACAGGATCGGCTCGACATCACGGCGGACGCCTTCGGCCAGGCGCTCCTCAGTCCGCAACTCGACAATTGGAACGGCCTCGGCATTGCCGTTCAAGGCTACGGCAAACGCGCCATTCCGCTGATCCGCTGGCTGCGCCGTCTCGCCGAGCAAACCGGCAAGCGAATCCCCGTGCGCCTCGTCAAAGGCGCCTATTGGGATAGCGAAATAAAATGGGCTCAGGAGCGGGGCCTTGAAGATTATCCGGTGTTCTCGCGCAAGCTGCACACCGACGTGTCCTACCTCGCCGCGATGCGCCTGCTGATTTCCGAGCCGGTCGCCTTCTATCCGCAGTTCGCGACGCATAACGCTCACACCATTGCTGCGGCCTCGGTTGCCGGTGGCGCGGTGGAGTTCGAATACCAGCGCCTGCACGGCATGGGCGAAGCGCTCTACGATCAAATCGTCGGCGTTCCGCAGTTTGGCCGCGCCTGCCGCATCTACGCGCCGGTCGGTGGACACGAAGACCTGTTGGGATACCTCGTCCGCCGCTTGCTCGAAAACGGGGCCAATACATCGTTCGTCAACCGGCTTGGCGACGAGGAAACATCAATTTCTGAAATCGTCGCCGATCCCGTCGAGATCGCCGACCGTGAGTACACCTCGGGCCAGCGGCCGCCGCTGATCACCCGCCCGCGCGATATCTTTCTACCCGAACGGAAGAACAGCGATGGGCTTTTGCTCGTCGAGGAGAGTGTGCGGCGCGCACTGCTCTCCGACATCGGCAAAGCGCTGAAGACCCCATTCGCCGCCGGGCCTATCATCAACGGCGGCGCGACGACGGGAGGCGATGCGGCCGCCATCAACGTTTCGCCGCACGATCATCGCGAACGGATCGGCACGGTACGGCTCGCCACGCCGCAAAATCTGGAAGATGCGCTTTCGACGGCGCGCGGTGCTGCGGCGCGCTGGGCGCGAACGGAAGCCGCTGAGCGCGCACGCATCCTTGAGACCGCTGCCGACCTTTTCGAAACCAATCGGGCGGCGTTGATGGCATTGCTCATTCGCGAAGCGGGCAAGACGCTCGACGCCGCTCAGTCGGAACTCCGCGAGGCGGTCGACTATTTGCGCTATTACGCCGTGCAGGCCCGCCGCCTTTTTTCCGATCCCTTGCGTCTGAAAGGCCCGACGGGTGAGGAAAATACGCTGACCTTAAACGGGCGCGGTCCGTTCGCCTGCATCTCGCCGTGG
>DATLJG010000481.1:0-1949 GCA_035538995.1 Hyphomicrobium sp.
GTCCGGAAAGGTGCGGAATGAGGGCGTCATGCGCCCGAATGATCCGTCCCTTCGCCGGCATGACCCGGATCAGGTTCTAAGGGTGCTCGCGCTGACGTTACGCGATCTCAGCCGGACAACCGGCGCCCCTCGGAAACATGAGCATTGTCGCCCCAACGCGCCGCGATGGCAAGCGTGGTCATTCTGAGAAAACCGCGCTCTCTTGGGTGTCGCGGTCGATCGAAAATCTTGCTCCCTCTCCCCGCTTGCGGGGAGAGGGTCGGGGTGAGGGGCAGCAGCATCCACCGATCGTGAGGCTGCCCCTCACCCTAACCCTCTCCCCATTGAAGAAATGGGGAGAGGGAATAAAGCAAATAAACCGCCATCCCGGCGCAGGCCGGGATCCAGCCAAACATCAACATAACGGATGTGGATGACTGTCTGGGTGCCGACCTCCGTCGGCATGACGTTGAAGGAACGGCACGCCGATGCCACAAATTTTCTAGGCCGCGACGGCCCTCTTTGCGGCCGAGACCCAGCCTTTGATCTTTTCGATGTCCGGCGGCCGGCCTTCGCGCAACACCCGCTTGCCGGCAGACGTCATCGCGAATTTCAGAACGTTCACAGAGAGAAGAACGGCATCAGCCTCGGCGACGTCGGTGGCCGTGCGATAGCCCGCGCCGACCAGAAGCTGCGCATGCGTACCTCTGAGGCCCGGCACGTCGATGACCATTTGCGCCTGATCCTGCCAGTCGGCCAGCGTTTCGGCGTCGAAGTACGGATCGTCGAGTTCCTCGGCGAGATCGTCAGGATTCGTCCCGAGGAAGTCACCCACCGTGTACACGCCGATGGCGGCGAAGCGCTCGGCCGTCTTTGGTCCAATGGACGGAGCGGCTTCCAGATCATCACTGGCGAAGAGATATTTCTTTTCGTCGTCTTGCCGATCATCCGCCTGCCGGACGGGAATGGGCCGCGGGTGCAGCGGTCTTGCGGCAGGCTCCGAAATTTCTGGCTCGGCCGCCACCGGACTTTGCTCGGGCAATGCGGGCGGACGCTGGGTCACGTCGGAAACGATGTGAGACGATTTCGCGACGGCAAGTTCCAGCGCTGTCGTATCCGGCGTGGCCGTCACCTGCTTGACTACGGCAACCGCCGGCGGTGCCTGCTTCTGCGATCCAGACGCGGCGACCTTGTCGGCGCGAGCTGCATTGCGTTGCGCGAGCATGGGCTCCAGAACTTCGGTGCGATGCAGGTCGCGAATGGTGCGATCGTCTTCCGATAGCGAATGCTCGACACGTCCGGTCGTCTTCAATTCGTCGTAGATGGCGGCGATGAGCTTTCTGTCCTCGGCATTCGTCAACCGTTTCTCGATGAACTTTCGCGGGATCTGCGTCATCGCCAGGAAGGTCTCAACGGTCAGCGATACCTTCGGCGCCGCAATCCCGGCTTCCCCGATCGCCCTGTCGAGCACCAGACCGTAGCCCTTGGCGGCGTACATCAGCAGTTCCGCAACAAGCCCGCGCGCGATGTCGTCGAGCCCGTCTTCGGGCCGCACCGTTCCCTTGTGAATGTCGTAGTGCGCGATGAGCTTTTCGTAATAGCGATGCGAAAATTCGGCGCCGTCGCAGACGAACTCCTTCAGCCAGTTCGGTCCGGACGGAACGGCAATATCGACATTCGCAAAGCGTTGTTCGCCGATGGCGCGCAGGCCATTGTAAGACCGGTTGATGCTCCACTCGGCAGCGCGATGGATGGCATTCTCGGCTTCGGTCTGGCCGGTGTGAAACGGCATGACCGGATCGGTGTAGTAGTGGCTCAGCACGCCCGCGGCATAGGCGGCTTCCGCCCAATTGCCGGCCTTCAGCTCCGCAACCGTCTGGCGGTACCATTGATCTGCTTTTGCCGGTGCGCCGCCCCAATAATTCTCCGAGACGTGCAGCACGTGATTTTTGAAATCCTTGAAGCTGACG
>DATLJG010000482.1:0-3289 GCA_035538995.1 Hyphomicrobium sp.
CAATCGGAGATATTCAATATGCAACGTTCGCCAGTATTGTGCGCGGCCGTCATCGGCTTCGCGCTTCTCACGGGTATGACCGGCTCGGCGCTCGCCGACGCCAAGGATTACGAATTCCAGCTTATCGACAAAGAGGTCAAAAAGGGCGAGGCCGTCATTGCGGTTAAGCTCGTGCACAAAGCGTCCGGGCACGCCGTTCCCGACGCCGTGATCTTTGCCAAGCGCATCGACATGGGTCCCGACGGCATGGAGATGATGGCCGCGCCGATTGAGGCGGTGACCTCTACTGAGCCAGGTGTCTATCGCTTCAAGACCGATCTCAGCATGGCTGGGGAATGGGCCTTATCGCTTGGCGCCAAGGTCCAGGGCGAAACCGGGACGGTTGAGAACAAGCTCATCGTCAAGGCCGTGCAATGAACGCCCTGATCAGGGGTACGGTCACCGTCGCAGCCGTCACGGCTGCGGCGGGAGCCGGGCTGTGGGCTGACCAAGCTGGTCTGCTCAAGCTGCCGCTCTCTTCCCCAGCGGCGATGACCGGAGCGCATGCGCCGACTGGCGCGGTGATCTATTACCGCGATCCCGACGGCAAACCGTTCTATTCGCTGACGCCTAAGACCGCCGACACCGGCGAAGCCTACGTCGCGGTCCGTGCGAGCGAAGACGTGTCCTTCGAGCCGAAACCTAAGGCTCCGCAAAAGCAAGCGACCGACGCCGCAAGCGGCGGAAAGAAAATCAAATACTATCGCAATCCGATGGGCCTCCCGGACACCTCGCTGGTGCCGAAGAAGGATTCCATGGGGATGGACTACACCCCCGTCTACGAGGGGGAGGACAGTGAGGACGGCTCCATCAAGATCGCGCCGGGCAAGATCCAGCGGACCGGAGTCGAGACCGTTGCCGTCACGCGACGGGCCATCGCACGCACGATCAAGGCGCCAGGCGTTGTTCAGTTGGACGAGCGGCGTGTCGTCGTGGTCGCGCCGAAGTTCGACGGGTACGTCGTAAGCGTTGGCTCCGCGACGACCGGCACGCACGTAAAGCGGGGCGATGTTTTGGCGACCGTGTTCGGCCAGGACGTCCTCGATCAAGCCGCCCGATTGCTGATCGAGCAAAATGCGCGTTCTGGCCTCAACAGTCCGGCAGGCGCCTTCGTCGGCGCCACCCGCCGACTGCAAAATCTCGGCGTTTCAGATGAGTTCATGGATCAGGTGAAGCGCGATCGCCGCGTACCGAACGCGCTCATCTACCGGGCCCCAATCGACGGCGAAGTGATGGAACGCAATTGGAGCGACGGCCAAGGGTTTAAGGCTGGCGATGTGGGATTTCGTATCGCTGATTATTCCGTTGTGTGGATGATGGCGGAGATCGCCGAGGGCGACATCGATTCCGTTAAGGTCGGTCAAGCTGCCAAGGTCATGACACGAGCACGCCCTGGCCGCGTATTCGACGGGCGCGTAACAGTCATTTATCCTTATCTGACAAAGAAGACGCGCACTGTTCCAGTCCGTATCGAGCTTGCCAATCCGGACTTAGCCCTGTTGCCCGACATGTACGGCGACGTGGAGATCGCCACCGACAACGCCATGGCGCTGACGGTGCCGTCGAGTGCCGTGATTGACGACGGCAATCAGCGGCTCGTCTTGCTGGATCGAGGTAATGGCCGTTATGAGCCGCGGGACGTCAAACTTGGTCGGCGGGGCGATCGTTATGTCGAACTCTTGAGTGGTCTTTCGGAAGGGGACCGCGTCGTCTCAAACGGAAACTTTCTCATCGACGCGGAAAGCAATCTCCAGTCTGCCCTGAAGGGTTTTGAGACGCCTCCGGCCACGGAGGCCGGTCAATGATCGCCCGTCTCATTGCTTGGTCAGCCAAGAATCTGGTGCTGGTTTTCGTCGCTACGACCTTTGCTGTGGTGGCAGGCGTCTGGGCCATCAAGACACTTCCGCTCGATGCGATCCCTGATCTCTCCGACACTCAGGTCATCGTCTATACCGAGTTCCCGGGTCAGGCCCCGCAGGTGGTCGAGGATCAAGTCACCTATCCACTCACCACGGCGATGCTGACTGTTCCGCGCTCCAAGGTGGTGCGGGGTTTCTCGTTTTTTGGCGTGTCGTTCGTCTACGTCATCTTCGAGGACGGGACCGATATCTATTGGGCGCGCTCGCGCGTTCTTGAATACTTGAACGCCGCAGCAAAGCGGCTGCCTCAAGGCATAACCCCGACGATCGGTCCCGACGCCAGCGGCGTCGGCTGGGTCTATCAGTATGCCTTGCAATCCAAGGATAAGTCCCTGGCCGATCTTCGCTCGATGCAAGATTGGGAACTCCGCTTCGGCTTGTCCCAGGCCCAGGGTGTCGCCGAGGTTGCGAGCGTCGGCGGCTTCGTCAAGCAATACAGCGTCATCGTCGATCCCAATCGCCTCCGCAGTTTCAACATTCCCCTGGACAAGGTCCGCGATGCCATCCGCGGCAGCAATATGGACGTCGGCGGGCGCACGCTGGAGTTGGCCGAGCATGAGTTCATGGTGCGCGGGCGCGGCTACTTGAGAGGCGTCAAAGATCTCGAAAACATCGTCCTCAAATCCGATAGCGGCATCCCCGTTTTGTTTAAGGATGTCGCCCATGTGGAAATCACCGGCGACGAGCGGCGCGGCGTGGCCGAACTCAATGGCGACGGCGAAGTCGCAAGCGGCATCGTATTGCAACGGTACGGTTCAAATGCGCTCAGCGTTATCGATAGCGTCAAAAAGCAACTCAAGGATATCATGCCGTCGCTGCCGGCCGGAACTCATGTCGTTCCGGTCTATGACCGTTCCGAGCTCATTCATCACGCCATCGCGACGCTCAGATCGACGCTCGTCGAAGAAAGCATCATCGTAGCCTTGGTCTGCATCATCTTTTTGTTGCACGTCCGAAGCGCACTCGTCGCCATTTTGATGCTGCCGGTCGGCATTCTGATGGGCTTCGTCGCTATGCGCTTGCTTGGCATCGGTTCGAACATCATGAGCCTCGGCGGCATCGCCATTGCGATCGGAGCGATGATCGACGCAGCCATAGTCATGATTGAGAACGCGCACAAACATTTGGAACGTGCACCAAAGGACAAGCCAAGAACGGAAATCTTGATCGATGCGGCATCCGAGGTTGGACCAGCGCTTTTCATCTCGCTGCTGATCATCACCGTCTCCTTCTTGCCGATCTTTACGCTGGAAGCGCAGGAAGGACGGCTTTTCGGCCCGTTGGCCTTCACCAAAACGTTCGCCATGGCGTCGGCTGCGCTGCTGTCGGTA
>DATLJG010000483.1:0-1679 GCA_035538995.1 Hyphomicrobium sp.
GGGCAGGTCTTGCGACGGCGCTGGAAGGGACGGCGAGCGCCGCCAGATGAAGCGATCTCAGCCATCGATTAGCCCTCCGATCCTGTGGTTGTGTCACGACGTACCGGCTTCGGCGCATCGCCGTCGCGCGGCGGGCGCGGACCGCGATCGCCGTCCCTCGGGGGACGCGAACGGAACGTCGAGCCGCCATCACGGTCACGGCCACCGCCGAAACCGCCACGGGGCGGGCCGCCACGGCCGCCGCCGAAGCCGCGATCACCGCGCTCGTCGCGATCCTGCTTGCGCATCTGGATGCTCGGCTCGGTTTCGTGCTCCTCGACGCGAACCGTCATGAAACGCATGACGTCGGTGTTGATGCCCATGCGCCGTTCCATCTCGGCGACCGCCGCCGGCGGAGCGTCGATGTTGAAGAAGGCGTAATGGGCCTTACGGTTTTTCTTGATCTTGAAGGCGAGGTTCTTCAGGCCCCAGTATTCCTGCTTGGTGACCTTGCCACTGCCTTCTTCGATGACGCCCTGAAATTCTTTCATCAGGGCTTCGACTTGCGCTTGGGTAACGTCCTGGCGCGCCAGGAACGTATGCTCGTAAAGCGGCATACGACTAGCCTTTCGGTTCGAGTTATCGCGTTCAAAACGCGGGTCGTTTTCCCCTCGGCGCAAAGCCCCAATCAGGCCCGAGAAAGGCCGATCTGGTACCCATCAGGAGAAGACACTGGGGAGCGGCGTTCAAAACGCCTCTCGAGCCGCTGGGAAAAGCCCATGCAACCCAAGCCCCCGTTCAGCCTCCAGCCGAAGCGGAAAGGGCGCTTATACAGGATTTGAGGGGACCGGCAAGCGTTAACGCCGGAGCCCGGGACAAGAGGTCCGTCGAAGCGATTATGCGCTCCAGGATTGAATTCTGAGGCATATACAATCAAAAATAGCCGTGCGTTCCTGCCACTCGAAAAATTTGACGGTCGATGAAGCGTGCGCGGTCATGCCGCCCGACGGGAATCATGGCCTATAGGAAGCCGGCCGGAATTTTGACCCGGCGCGTTGAGGGAGGTCCGACGGTGACGAAGTTCGCAGCTTATACGGAAGAAACGATCTGGTCGATCGAAGACACGGAAGAAGACGCCCGCGCGGAAGGCGAGGCGACGATGCAGGAAGTGGACGCATCAGCCGACGTCGCAGCGCTCAAGGTCGCGCCGATCGACGAGGATCTGGTTGCCGCCCTCGAAGAGGCTGAAACGAGCGGCGCCGAAGTGCTGTTCGATCTGGTTGACGGCGAGCTCTGCGAGGTCGAGACGGTCGAAGGCTAGCCGGTCGTCAGCCCGGCGGCGTGAACGTCAACGACACGATCGATCACAGCAATGGCGGATCTCGGTGGCGTCACCGAGATCCTAATTGCTTGCGATAGCCAGGACGTCCGGATCAGGCGTCTTCGCCGCCGGCCTCATCGCCGTCTCCTATCGTTGACTGCACAGGGAGAATCCCAGCGCCGCCAGACAGCACGAGCGTCGGCGCCGCCTTGCCGTTCGCGGCCGTTAGAGCTTGCAACACGCGCAAGTTCATCAACTCCGGATTGCCTTTAAGAAGACGCGCCGCATTGTTCAGCGTGCGCAGCGTCGCTTGCTCGCCACGGGCGCGTTCAAGACTGGCGTGTGCTTCGAGCTTGGCGCGCACGGTTTCTGTCGCCAC
>DATLJG010000484.1:0-1891 GCA_035538995.1 Hyphomicrobium sp.
GCCGGTTCGGTCTGCTCTTGCGCGATAACGAACCCGGTATCCGGCGCTGCGAATCCGGATGCACTTCCTGACGTCAACGAAGCCGCGGCGAGAGCCAGAACGGCACATGAATGAAATTTCGCAAAGAGCACGACGGCCTCCCTATCTGCTCCGCGATCTGCCCATAGCCGCGAAGCTCCTTCCATCGACCCCAAGACGCATCGCAGGGTCCCACGCGCCGATATGCTCGCTAGCGCTCATGGCTGTGCCGCGTTGTCAATGGCCAATCTCGAAACTGAGATCACCGACACGCGAAAGCGCGTCACCGGCAACACGGCGTAGGCGGAATGTCAGATAGGTGCTGA
Organism: Hyphomicrobium sp.; assembly: GCA_035538995.1. Lineage (GTDB taxonomy): Bacteria > Pseudomonadota > Alphaproteobacteria > Rhizobiales > Hyphomicrobiaceae > Hyphomicrobium_B. Next base: position 345 of record DATLJG010000484.1, read on the forward strand.
TCCAAGCCGGAATAAGTGGCAGGGCCTCGAACGTGCGAAATCTCGTCCGAGGCTTGCACAAAAAGCACAAGTCTCGGCGAGCAGGGTAAAGCGCCTATCGCGGATAGGCTAGCGGCTGAGAGCGAGAACCAGTGCGCGCGGATTGTTGCCGTTCTCGGTGATGTAGTTCTGGAAAAGATCATCGAGGAAGGTTGTCATCCAGAAGCCGACGACCTGCGCATCGCGCACCTTATAGCCGCCCTTCGACTTCACGACGAGCCAGCGGATATCATAGGCGGTGCCCGAACGCAGCGTGACCCGCGCATCGACGTTGGTTCCGCCGGCATCGCCCGGTCCCTGACCGACCACGACGGCGCTGGCGACCGGATACTGCGGGGCCGTCTTGGCGGCGTAGTTGGAGATGAATTTGATCATGCCGTTGTAGTAGCTGGGGCGCTCCGACTTCGGCAGCGTCCGCGCATGCGGTCCAAGCGCCGTCAGGCCGATGCCGGGCACGTCCATATGCTTGCGCAGCACGTCGCTGAAAGCGTCGGCCCCGCCTTTGCGCTGGGCGGCAATCAATTCGTTCTGGACACGCTGCATATAAGCAGCGGGAGACTCGGCTCGCGCCACATTGGCCGTTGCACCGGCGAAGCAGACAATCGCGGCAAGGATCCAGCAAGCGAAACGCGCCCGCGCCCAAAGTGTCATTTGCGTTTCTAACCCTCGCATAAAGCGCCCCATATCAGATCTCTCTATCACAACTCCGCCCCGAATGAATCGTGCGCTTCCCGGATTGGATGCGCTTACCACCCCACAGCGGTAGAGAAGCAACAATCTCGTCAAAACAATGCCCGATCAGGTCGTGATCGGAGATAGTCTGTGCTCGACCCTATGCCCGCCTTCCGGGCCGCCAATGCTGCGGCGAGGCCCAGGCAACACCGGAAGTCCAAGAATTCGGCTCAGCTCCTGGACTTCGCCGTCCCCGAATTGCTCCGCAGTCGCCAAAACGAGGCTTCGAGTCGTATCCGGATGAACGAGGAGTGCCACATGCTGGCGTCCACCGAACGACGTCCGCGAGCGGATCGCGATACCCTCGTAGGTTGCAAGCGGCAGGCGCCACCCGCCACTCGTGAAAATGCCGTTATCGATGACCACGACCTCGCCGTCGCGAATATCGATGATGCGGTCGGACGTTAGAGCGAGGATGATTTTGCGCAGCGGCCAGCAGACCAGCCCGGCCCAGAATGCGAAGGCCGCAGCGAGTTCGAGGGCGGCGATGGGATGGGCCGCCAATGCCGCCCGGAAGGCCGGGGAGGCCATCGCGTAGGCTGCAAGACCAATCTGCGGCAGGACAATCAGGGCCGCCAGCGCGGTCACCAGGGACAGACGGGGCAAGCGCGTAAAGTCAGGCGTTCGAAGCCTGCGCGTAATCGGCAAATGAGAAGTCCCGCCGGAAATACCGAAGGATTTGGAAGCGTGTGGCTGCATGGACGTCACCCGAGGCCGCTATGGCGACCCACGCTAGAGCCGGGTTGCTAAAACGTGGTTAAGCACCGCTCCATTTC
>DATLJG010000485.1:0-1699 GCA_035538995.1 Hyphomicrobium sp.
ACGGTTTCCATCATCGGCTGTCGGCGGCCGGTACCGGCGGTGTCCCGCCTGGCCGTTCTGCTGGCGGCGCGCTCGGAAAGGTTTAGGCGTGGTCGCAGTTCTCCGTTCCGTCATTCGCGGCGTCGGTGCGCATTTGCCGAAGCGCATCGTCTCGAACGATGATCTTTCGAAGATCGTCGAGACGAGCGATGCCTGGATTCAGGAGCGCTCCGGTATCGTCAATCGTCACATTGCGGACGAAACCGAGAAGACGTCCGATCTCGGAGCAGCGGCGGCGAAGCAGGCGCTGGTGCGCGCTGGGATAGATCCGATCGACGTCGATCTCATCATTTGCGCGACGGCGACGCCGGACCGAACATTCCCGGCGACGGCCGTTCGCATACAATCGATGCTCGGCGTGACGAAGGGCGCGGCCTTCGATGTGCAGGCCGTCTGTTCCGGCTTCGTCTACGCACTGACGATTGCCGACAATTTTCTGAAGACCGGGCAATCGAAGCGCGCGCTCGTGGTCGGTGCGGAGACGTTTTCGCGGATTCTGGATTGGTCGGATCGTTCGACGTGCGTGCTGTTCGGCGACGGCGCCGGGGCAGTGGTGCTCGAAGCTCAACCGCAGCATGGCGGCCGCAACGACCGAGGCATTCTGGCGACACGGCTGCGCTCGGACGGACGCTATGAGGATCTCCTGTACGTCGATGGCGGACCGGGTTCGACAAAAGCCGTCGGGCATCTCCGCATGAATGGGCGCGAAGTTTTCCGGCACGCCATTCAGAAAATTTCGGGCGTCATCGAGGAGACGCTGGTCGAAACCGGATACGCGGCAGACGAAATCGATCTGTTCATTCCGCATCAGGCCAATAAACGTATTCTGGACGGCATCGCCAAGAAGCTCGGCGTCGCGCCGGAGAAGATCGTGATGACGCTGCACAAGCACGGCAACACGTCGGCCGCCTCCATTCCGCTGGCCCTCAACGAGGCGTTCGAGGCGCATCGGGTGAAGGAAGGCAGCCTGGTTCTGATGGAAGCGATGGGCGGCGGCTTTACCTGGGGCGCGGTGCTGGCGCGCTGGTAGGCTCGAACCCCGCCATTTTCGGCGCCGCCGGAAACTGAATCCCAATCAAAAATTTTATGTGCTTCTTCAACGCATTACGTTGACCCCGCGACCAACTGCCGCTAGCATTGTGGACCGGCGTCGCATGCGACGGGAGGAAAGAATGGTCGGAAAAACATTGACGAGGGCGGACCTCGCAGAAGCGGTCGTAGCAAAGGTTGGCTTGCCGCGAAACGAAAGTCAGGAACTGGTCGAGCGTGTGCTTGATGAAATTTCAGGAAGCCTTGCCGATGGTGACGCGGTGAAGCTGTCGTCGTTCGGTTCGTTCGGCATCCGCCAGAAGGGCGAGCGGATCGGGCGCAATCCGAAGACGGGTGAAGAGGTGCCGATCACGCCGCGCCGCGTGCTTGTTTTCCGGCCTTCAAACATCATGAAGGACCGCATTAACAAAGGGCACGTGAAGGACTAGCGCCAGCTGTTATCTGCGAGGCGCATCAATACGAGCTGCCAGCGGCGGCTGAGATCGTATTCGGCAAACTTGAAAGGCAGGGCGATGAACAAGTCGGCGGAAGCATTTCGCACGATCGGAGAAGTCGCCGAAGAATTGGAAATCCCCAAGCATGTGCTGCGCTTTTGGGAAGGGCGTTTTCC
>DATLJG010000486.1:0-1632 GCA_035538995.1 Hyphomicrobium sp.
ATGGCAGAGGGCTGCCTTAAATTCCTAAGTATCCGAGGCCCACTAATGGCGACCAAGCACGCGCGCGGGACGAAGCGTACCTGCCAGAGCTGCGATGAGCGGTTCTACGATCTCGACCGCAATCCGATCACTTGCCCCCACTGCGGCAGCCCCTACGTGATCGCCTCGTCGCCCGCCGCGTTGGCGGCCTTGCAGGCTGAACAGCGCGATCTCGCGGCGAAGAAGGCCAAGAAGCCGGTCAGCAACGACGATGACGGTGAGTTGCCGGCGGTCGAAGGCGAAGAAGCGCTCGCTGACGTCGAAACCGACGACACCGGCGGCGACGACGATGAGACCTTCCTCGAAGAAGAAGAGGAAGAAGGCGGTGATGTCTCGAACATCATCGGCGGCCCGACCGGCGAGGGCGACGAAGAACCGTAAGGTTTGAAGAACGATCTTGAAGTTTCCGCCTGAACGACTTATCAGGCGGGTTCTGCGCGGCGGCCCCGGCCCCGCGCTCCCAATTGGAATGGGGCCATAGCTCAGCTGGGAGAGCGCTTGCATGGCATGCAAGAGGTCAGCGGTTCGATCCCGCTTGGCTCCACCAGCCTCCGCCCTGTGGGCTTCGGCTCGGCAAGCCGGAGGCCAAAGGGCGGAGGCTGTCGCGCCGAAGTCGCGAAGCGACGCAGGCGGACGTCAGCGACGTCCATGACATTCGTCTACATTCTTCAAAGCGTTGCATTTCCCGATCGATTTTATGCGGGCGTAACGGCGGACATATCCGCAAGATTAGAAAAACATAATGCGGGCGAAGTAAGCCACACATCCAAGTATGCTCCGTGGCGCATCAAAACCTACGTTGCGTTTTCAGATAAAACCCAAGCCTATGCCTTCGAAAAATATCTGAAGTCGGGCTCGGGCCGCGCGTTCGCCAGGAAACGACTTTGAATAACTCCGGCAATCGGAAGTCACGTGCCCGAACCGGCTGACCTCCCCGAACTTTTTCTGTAGTCTCCCCCGCGACGGAATTGCGCAGCCCAGCCTCCGCCCTGTGGGCTTCGGCTCGGCAAGCCACCGGAGGTCACAGGACGGAGGCTGTCGCGCCGAAGTCGCAAAGCGACGCAGGCGGACGGCTGCGCCAAAAAATCTCGGGGAGCAGAAACGATGACAGATATCCGCGCCAAGCTGGCCTGGACGGCCGTCGCGCTACTGGGAGCCATCTCGCTCGGCATCGTCGCACTGTCGCGCGGCGAGACGATCAACGCCGTCTGGCTCGTACTGGCGGCGATCTGCTCCTACCTGCTCGCGTACCGTTTCTACGCCCTTTTTATCGCCAACCGCGTTCTGCGCCTCGATCAGCATCGCCAGACGCCAGCCCAGCGCTTCAACGATGGGCTCGACTATTGCCCCACTGACCGCACCGTCCTCTTCGGCCACCACTTCGCGGCAATCGCCGGGGCCGGACCGCTCGTCGGCCCGGTGCTCGCGGCGCAGATGGGCTATCTGCCCGGGACGTTGTGGCTGATCGTCGGCGTCGTCTTCGCCGGCGCCGTGCAGGACTTCATCGTGCTCTGGGCCTCGACGCGCCGTGACGGCCGCTCGATGGGCGACATGATCCGCTCGGAACTCGGCCCGCTTGCCGGCACCATCGCG
>DATLJG010000487.1:0-8734 GCA_035538995.1 Hyphomicrobium sp.
GGCATTTATTATGCCGGCGACAACCGGGCCAGCCAGCAGACGCCGCTGGTGACTTTGCAAACGGCATGGGCGCGCGAGCACAACTATCAAGTCGATCAGATCGAGCATCATCTCAGCGCCACCGGCGTGTCGTGGACGGACGATCAGAAGTTCGAGGCGGCGCGCGCCATCACAGAAGCGGAATGGCAGCACGTCGTGTTCGACGAGTATGTCCCGACGCTGATCGGCGACAACGCCGACAACCTGCTCGACGCCTACAAGAATTTCATTGGGAATGAGACCTATAACTCGATCGGCGCCGGCATCATCAACGAGTGGACGACGGTCGCATTCCGCTTCGGCCATGATCAGTCGAGCAACGATTACACCGTGATCGATGCCAACGGGGCCGGTACCGTCATATCTCTGGCCCAGGCTTTCTCTGCGCTCGGAAACTTTTCACCGGATGCCCGCGCGGACACGACAGAAGGTATCGACTCGTGGATCCGGGGGCTTGCTGCACAGTCGGCGCAGGAGATTGACGGCAAGGTTGCGGACGGCAACCGCGAAGCGCTGTTCGGCGGCCTCGGCACGACCGTCGACCTTGAGGCTTTCGATATCCAGCGAGGCCGCGACCACGGCGTATGGAATTACAACGAGCTGCGTGCCGGGCTTGGGCTTTCCACGTACAGCAGCTTCGACGCGTTCGGAACGGCGAACCATCTCGATTCGACGGTCCTGGCTTCGCTGAAGGGCGTCTACGGCGACGACATCACGAAGCTCGATTCGATCGTCGGCGGTCTCCTTGAGGAGCACCACGGCGGCAGCCAGCTTGGCACGACATTCACACTTCTCAGCGCCATCCAGTTCGATCTGCTGAAGACGACCGATGCGTTCTATTACGAGAACCGGCTGGCCGACAATCCGGAGCTGATTGCCGACATCAAAGGCACGACGTTCGCGGAGATTCTCGAGCGCAACAGCGGAAGCACGGACCACAGCGGCACTGTCAGCCACTTGCATCTCGATTCCTTCCAGGTCGCCAACCTGATGGAGGGCAGCAACAAGGGCGATTATCTGCGCGGCGCCGACGTTATGTATGACGCCGACGGCAATGCTTTCCTGAAAGCCGACCTCATGATCGGCGGGAACGGCAACGACAAGATCTACGGCAACTCCGGTAACGACACGCTCTATGGCGATGCCGGAAAGGATTATCTCGACGGCGGCAAAGGAGACGACTTTCTGCGGGGCGGCGAAGGCAATGATTCCGCTTACGGAGGTGTCGGAAACGACAATGTCGCCGGTGAGAAAGGCAACGACTATCTTGATCTCGGCAGCGGGGATGACTGGGCCAACGGCGGCGAAGGCAACGATAAAATCGTCTGCGGCGACGGCAACGATATTGCTCTCGGAAAAGAGGGCAATGATAACATCTATGGCGGTAAGGGCTACGACGAGCTCTTTGGCGGCGACGGCAAAGACATGGTCAGCGGCGATGCTGGCGATGATCTTGTTTACGGCGGCGCCGGCAATGACTGTGTCTCCGGCGGCGCCGGCAACGACACCGTACACGGTGAAAGCGACAATGATCGCGTCTCCGGCGGCAATGGAAACGACTGGCTCTATGGAGACGAGGGCAAAGACACCGTCAGTGGCGATAGCGGCAACGATTTCTGCTACGGCGGCGCGGGCGACGATTGCGTGTACGGCGGTTCCGGAAACGATCTCATCGTCGGCGATGCCGGCAACGATCGGCTCTCGGGCGGTTCGGGCTACGATGTCTTCGCCTTCGGCATGGGATCGGACAAGGACAAGATCACCGATTTCAGCGTGAAGCAGGATAAAATCGATCTCTCCGAGCTGGCGCAATTCGATACGTTCTACGATGTCCAGGAAGCCATGACGTCAGGCCGGCACGGTACGACCATCAATCTCGGAGATACCGATGGCGATGGCTACAACGATACGATCGAGCTTGTCGGTGTCAGCCAGAAGATGCTCAAGGACGGCAACTTCATTCTCTATCACGACGATGTAATCACCTAAGCGTTCACATGCGAGCGCGATCTTCGGGTCGCGCTCGCGCAATGCATGTTTCGAATCTTTTTATTGTCCGCATTTGAAGTGACGAGGTTACGAGCGTGAGTGCGTCGCGAACGAATTCCCTCAGGCGCGCACTTTCTGCCGTTCGTGGCGGATTTGTCGTCGTTGGCCTGTTCAGCCTGTTTATCAACCTCGCGGCGCTGATCGTGCCACTCTACATGATGCAGATTTACGACCGCGTGCTCGCCGCGCGCAGTCGCGAGACGCTCATCGCGTTAACAGTGCTCGCGGTCGTCCTGCTCGTCATTGTCATGTTCGTTGAAATCGCTCGATCGCGCCTCCTGGTGCGGCTCGGCGCCGAACTCGACGAGATGCTCGGAGCGCTGCTGTTCGGAACTGCCGTCGAAGACCGTGCAGCCGGCCAAGAAGCAGCGGCCAGCCAGCCGCTGCGCGATCTCGAGACGATGCGCACGTTCATGACCGGCGCCGGCATCCTTGCCCTTTTTGATGCGCCGTGGACGCCGATCTATCTCGCCATCATTTACTTCCTGCATCCCTGGCTCGGTGTTGTTGCGACCGTCGGCGGCATCACAATCCTCTGCTTAGCCCTCGCGAGCGAATTTGCCGTTCGCAACCCTCTGCGGGAGGCCGGTTCCTCGATGCGCTGGTCGAATGAACTCGTCGATATTTTCGCGCGCAGCTCGAATTCGATCCGGGTCATGGGCATGCTCGGGAGGCTTGAAGCACTTTGGGAAAGCCATCGGCGAGACGGCGTCGCCTGGCAGGCGCTTGCCAGCGACCGTCTCGGCGTCCTGCAGGCGATAGCGAAGAGCGTACGGCTTACCCTGCAGGTCGCTATTCTCGGGGTCGGTGCGTTGCTGGTCATGGATGGAGCGACCACGGCAGGCATCATGATCGCGGCTTCCATCATCATGGGACGGGCATTAGCGCCGGTCGAGGCGGCAATGGGCCAATGGCGCGGCTTCGTCAACGCGCGTGCTGCGTACAGGCGCCTGAAGGCTGCATTGGAGAATACGGGGCAGGCAAACGATCGCATGGCGCTGCCGGCTCCGCAGGGACGTCTCGAACTCGATAACGTCGGGATGCGCCTTGCGCCTGTCGCACCACCCGTGCTGTCGGGACTCACATTCGCGATCGAACCTGGAGAAACACTCGGCATCCTGGGCCCAAGCGGTGCGGGAAAGTCGTCACTGGCGCGTCTGCTGGTCGGAATTAGTGCGCCAACGCTCGGCAGCGTGCGTCTCGACGGAGCCGAGGTTTCGGGTTGGCCCAGCGAGGAACTCGGGCCGTATCTCGGATATCTGCCGCAAGAAATCGAACTCCTTGGCGGCACGGTGGCTCAGAACATCTCGCGCTTCGGTAACGTCGATGCTCCTGCCGTTGTCGAAGCCGCGAAACTTGCCGGCGCTCACGACATGATCCTGCGGCTACCACAAGGCTACGAGACCATGATCGAGGATGCGGGCCGCAATATCGCAGGCGGGCAGCGTCAACGGCTCGGCCTGGCGCGCGCCTTTTTCGGCAATCCCCGTCTCGTGGTGCTCGACGAACCCAATGCCAATCTCGACAGCGAAGGCGAAACCGCCTTGCGGCGCGCCGTTGCCATTCTCAAAAGCCGCCGACGGACCATCATCATCATCACACACAAGCCACTCGTGCTCGGCACGGCCGACAAGCTCCTCGTTCTGAGCGAGGGCCGGATCAAACATTTCGGAACCACCAAGTCGGTCATTGCGGCAATGACCGGACGCCCGGATGAAAAGCCGATCCTTGCTCCGGTCGTGTCGGGCCCTGCTTGGCGTGGCGCTCCTCTTTCAGGGAATGGCGATGCAAAAGCTCGGTTCAATACCTGAACAAAAATCGCAATCCTGGCAAATTTCCGCCGCGCGTCCGACCCGGCGCCGCCGCACTCGCCGGCCCGCAATCCTGTTGGGCCTGGCCGCCATCGGCATCGCCGTCGGCGGACTTGGCGCATGGTCGGCAATGGCTCCGCTGGCAAGCGCGGTCGTCGCGTCTGGCAAAGTCGCGGTCGCTTCGAAGCGCAAGGAGATCCAGCACGTAGACGGTGGAACCGTCAAAGCCATCCACGTTCAAGACGGCGATATCGTCAAAGCCAATAGCGTTCTGATCGAACTCGATGATGGCAAGGCCAAGGTCCGGCATGCGCTCGCTCGGGCCGCCTATTTCTCATCTGTAGCAACCCGGGCACGCCTCGTCGCCGAGCGGGACGGCGCCGACACAATCGTTTTTCCGGACAAGCTTCTCGCAGAAGCGGCGCGATCATCGGAAATCCGCCGCACGGTTCTGGACCAGCAACGACTCTTTGCTGGCCGGCGCCAGGAACTGGCAGGCCAGATCAAAATCTCGCTTCAAAAAATCGGCCAGCTCAAAGAGGAAATTACGGGGTTAACTTCTCAGCGCGCCTCGACGATCGAGCAATCCGATCTCGCCGCTAAGGAGCAGGCGGTCATAGAGAAAATGTTCACGCGCGGCTACGTCACCCGGCAACGGGTGCATTCGATACGGCGAGAGCACGTCCAGCTGACGGGGAGTTTGGGTCAGATCGATGCCTCGATCGCCAAAGCCCGCAAGGAGATCGACGAGACGGAATTTTCCATCCGGCAGCTGACGCTGAAGCGTCAGAGCGACATCCTAGCGGAGCTTCAGGATATCGAGCGGCGGATTTTCAACCTCAATGAAGAATATCAGGCTTCCGGCGACGAGCTTGCACGGCTGGCAATCCTGGCTCCAGTGGCCGGCGTTGTCGTCAATTCGCGTATCCACACGATTGGCGGCGTCATCCGGCCCGGCGAAACGATCCTAGAAATCGTTCCCGGCGCCGATGCCCTGGTCGTGGAAGCGCGGGTTCGGCCGCTCGACATCGACGAGGTCGCCAAAGGCCAACCCACGGAAGTCCGATTTTAGGCTTTCAAGCAGCGGACCACCCCATTTCTGACCGGGAACATCCTTCAGGTCTCCGCGGACTCGGTGACCGATCAGCGTACCGGCGAGCCCTACTACAGTGCGATCATCGGTATCTCCCGCACGGAATTCGAACGGCTTGGACATCGCCTGCAGCCGGGGATGCCCGCCGAAATTCTGATCAAGACCGGGAGTCGAACGCCTCTGACCTATCTCGTGCAACCGCTCATGGACAGCATGCACAAGGCATTGCGGGAGCAATAATAATCGGCTCGGCGGCCTTCGGCAGCCGTCCATCGATCAGTGCCTTGTTTAGCGAAAGACGTTGGGATGCCCACGAACGTGGTACTGGCGGTCTATGATCCACCGGCGTCGGGGTTGCCGTACCTCGCCGCCGTCATCATCAATAATACCTTCATCGGCGCGCTGGCTGCAGCGACGGCGGCCGAAGCTCTAGGTGTCGTTGAACTCATCGGCGACGAGCTGAGCCGGATCAATCCCACTCACTAATACGTCTCACCACCCGAGCAATCGATACGGCCGTTCAGTCCTTTCAAAAAATTGTTGGGGATTACGGGTCCTTATGCGCAGCGTACCCCGTAAATACGCTCCGTAAACTGAACAGTGGATTTTAGTGAACGGTGTTTGGGTCGTAGGGATAGATCGTATGCGGAGGGATACGCAGGAAAATTCTCTAACACGAACTCTGTCGCTGTCCGGTGGCGCGCCTCCGGCTGGGACGCTTCTGAGCTTGCAAGGCATTCCATAGTCCGACCGAAGTCTTCTGCGTGCGGGGGTCCAGTCAATGCGCATTAGTAAGCTGCGTGCCTATCGCAACGATAGCGGCGCCAGCGTTGTCCAGGCCGACGTCGACGGCGAGTTGCTCTGGTTTTCTTCGGCCGATGCTCAGTTGACGGCAAGTCCTGAGGCATTCGCCAGCGCGCTGTTTGTACCAGCGGCGGCGCGCAACGAAGTCATCTTCCTCGATGAGCCTGTCGATCGGACGTGGCTCAGAAATACCCCGAAGATCGTCGAACAATTGAGAGAGTGGTGGGATCTCCCCGGCGCCAAAATCGTCGCTGCCGGAACCGTCGATCGCCAGCGCCATGAGGCCGGTAAAATCGCGCAGTGCTTCACGGCGGGCGTCGACTCATTTTACGAACTCATAACCGCCAAGCCGCCGCCGCAAGCGCTCGTGTTCGTGCACGGCTACGATTTTCTGCTATCGGATCGCGTGCGTCTCGACGCGGCCCTTCCGGGCTTTCGCGAAACGGCTTCCTCGTTCGGAGCCGATTCCATCTTGATCTCGACGAATTTGCGCGAACTCCGGGCGATGCGTAAATGCTCCTGGCAGAAGAGCCACGGCGGCGCACTTGCCGCGCTCGGTCACCTGTTGAGTGAAAACGTCTCTCTCCTCCGCATCCCGTCGAGCCTTCCCTATCATGACCCCTTGCCTTGGGGATCTCATTGGGATCTCGATCCGTTCTGGTCGTCGAGCATCATGACGACGGAGCATTGCGACGCGACGCTGACACGGACGGGCAAGGTCAAGGTCATTGCCGACAATCCTCTCGTGCGACGGCACTTGCGAGTTTGTCACGAAAATCTCAGACCGACCGGTAACTGCTCGCGATGCGAGAAGTGCATCCGCACGATGATCGCCTTTGCGAATGCCGAACAGTTAGAAAACTGTGAAACCTTTGATCAAACGCTCCCCCTGCGCAGAAGGATCGATCAGCTTCCGCTTGTGGAGCGCCACATGATTTCGGCATTCGAAGATCTGCGGAAGGAGGTGAGCGATTCCGGATTGGCGACGTCGCTAGATGGCCTTTTGAGCCGGAGCCGCAGCATTTGGGCCGGCCCGCGCAAACGTCTTATCAAATGGAGCAGGCGCTACGGAATGGGTGATCCGCACATCTGACCTTTGAACGAAATCATGTTCGTATAATCGGTAGCAATGGGGGCACCATGCCGGCCGTGACCAAGATGCGCAAGTTCGCGTCCGACGCAGCGAGCGCGTATATTTCATCGCAAAAGATTGCACGGCAGCACTTACGGCAACTCCATGCACGCGCCAATCGCATGCGATGCAATGCGCGCATTGTGGCCGTGACCGGAAGTAGCGCCAAAACGACGACGGTCAGTCTGCTTTCACATATCCTCTCGGGAAATTCGCAGGTTCTGACGCAGGTGTTTGACAACGGCTTGCGTGACGCGGCCAAGACCCTGCGGCGAATGAAGTCCGATGACGACTACGTCATCATGGAAGCGGGAACCGGCGCAATCGGCCATATCCAACCAATTGCGCAACTTATGCAGCCCGATATCGCCATCGTTACGCTCGTGGCACTCGAACACTACAGCGCATTTCGGACTCTGGAAGCCGTCGCAAAGGAGAAATCAGAGCTGGTGCGCGCACTCTCTCAATCGGGTCTGGCGATATTGAACGCCGACGATCCGTTGACCCTCGCAATGGCCGAGATAACGCAGGCGCGGAAAGTGACTTTCGGCATCGACAATGGCGACTATCGCGTTCGCGATGCGGAAGTATCAACGCGAGGCACTCTCGCATTCAATCTCGCAAAGCAGTCCCAAGTCGTCCGCCTCGAAACGCGACTCGCAGGACTGCACCATTGGCTGCCGGTTGCGGCGGCAGCGACCGCGGCGCTGGAACTCGGATGCCCGCCACGACTCGTGGCGGAGCGCGTTCGGACCTTTGATGCGATATTCGGCCGAATGAGCGTGCATCACATCGACAACGGACCGACTTTCATATTGGATACCGCGAAATCGCCCTATCACAGCATCCATCTGCCGTTAGAGGCTTTGAAAACGATCTCGGCACCACGCAAGCGCTTTATTCTGGGTCAGATCAGCGACTATCAGGGCAACAACATTCCTAGATACCGCGACACTTTCAAAGCTGCAAAGATGATCGTGGACGAGGTCATCTTCGTCGGGCCGTACGGCAAGTTCGCGCGGGCGACCGAGGCCGATATTGCCGAGGGGCGATTCAAATCGTTTACCACCGTTGAGGCATTGGCCGAATACATCAAGGCCACGGCGATCCCTGAAGAAGTCATTCTGCTGAAGTCGTCGCAAGGCATGCATCTGGAGCGTGTCTTTCTGAATGCACTGGACCAGGTGCGCTGTTGGCCGGAGGATTGCGGGACCAGACTCACGTGCAAAGATTGCGGGCACTTCCAGACGGCGTTCCCCGAGCATCCTCTTAAGAAGCCGCCGGTGCATGTTCACTGCTACCGGCGATCTTCAGACGAAATTCTACAATGACGAAGGTCGCGTTGGCTTGTGCCTTCAGTTCCGTGGATACCGGAATGCATCGGCCGGCAGGGGGATGCGATGCTCGCCGTAACTAAGATGCGCAAGTATGCGTCCAGCGCAGTGAGCACGTTCAAATCGTCGAGGAAGGTCGCGCGGCAGCACTTACGGCGCATCCATGCGCGCGCCAATCGCTGGCGGTGCAATGCCCGCGTTGTTGCAGTAACCGGAAGCAGCGCCAAATCGACAACGGTAAGCCTGCTTTCGCATATCCTCGCAGGCCACTCGCAAGTGCTGACCCAAGTGCTCGCCAATGGTTTGCGCGACGCGACCAAGACACTGCGGCGACTGACGTCCAATGACGACTACGTCATCATGGAAGCGGGAACCAGCGGAATTGGCCAGATCCAACAAATCGCGCGTATTATACGGCCGGATGTTGCCATCGTTACGCTCGTGGCTCTCGAGCATTACAGCGCATTTCGGA
>DATLJG010000488.1:0-11340 GCA_035538995.1 Hyphomicrobium sp.
TTGCCGGGCACATCACCGGCGGGGAAGTGCTGAATACCGATGCCATCATGTTCGCCATAGGCCGATCGCCGAATACAGTTGGGCTCGGTCTCGAAGCTGTCGGTGTCAAGCTGGATCGGGCAGGGGCCGTGATCGTCGGCGAAGCATCGCAAACATCCGTGCCGTCGATTTACGCCGTCGGTGACGTTACGAACCGCGTGAACCTGACGCCGGTCGCCATTCGCGAAGGCCATGCGTTTGCCGATACCGTTTTCGGCAACAAGCCAACGAACGTCGATTACGCGACGATTCCGACGGCGGTATTCGCAACGCCCGAGATCGGCACCGTCGGGTACTCGGAGCATGAAGCGCGTACGCAATTCGGCGCAATCGACGTCTACAAAGGCGCCTTCCGACCGATGAAAGCCATTCTCGCCGGCCGTGACGAGCGCATGCTGATGAAGCTCGTCGTCGAAACGTCGAGCAATAAGGTCGTCGGCGTGCATGTCGTCGGGCCGGATGCGGCCGAGATCGTTCAGATGGCGGCGATCGCCGTGCGCATGGGGGCGACGAAGGCCGACTTCGACCAGACGATGGCGCTGCATCCATCGGCCGCGGAGGAACTCGTAACCTTGCGCGAAAAATGGGTGGCGCCGGGCGAAGCGGCTGGTTGATCGGGCTCAAGCGCCGATCTAAGGGATTGCCCAAGGCAGTTGGCGAGAGGGCGGCATGACACGGCTCAGCGGAAAAGTTGCGATCGTTACGGGTTCGGGTGGCGGCATCGGACAAGCCACCGCCCAGCGTTTCGCGGCCGAAGGCGCACACGTGTGGGTCACCGACATTAACGGAGAAGCGGCCGAGGAAACGGTTCGCGGCATCAAAGCCAAGGGTGGCGCCGCGACCGCGATGCTCGTCGATGTTTCGAAAGGTCAGGATTTGACCGCGCTCGTCCGCAACGTCGATGCGGCGCACGGCCGTGCCGACATTCTCGTCAACAACGCCGGTATTCTCGTCCGGGGTGAAGTCCGTCAGCTTTCCGATGCCGAGTGGACCAAGCTGCGCGAAGTCAACATCGACGCCATTCTGAGGTTGTGCCGCGACGCGCTGCCGTTGCTGCGCAAGGGCCGGTCGGCATCGATCATCAACATTTCCTCGATCATGGCGCACCGCGGCCTTCGTCCGCTTGCGGCCTATACGACGACCAAGGGTGCCGTCACCGCGCTGACCAAGGGGCTCGCCGTCGAATACGCGCCCTTCAATATCCGCGTGAATTCGATCGCGCCGGGTTATGTCGAGACGGCGATTACCGACCGGCTTCTGAAGCTGCCGCCCGTCAAGCAGGCCCTGATCGACAAAACGCCGATGGGACGCCTCGGCCAGCCGGAGGATCTGGTTGGCGCAGCCGTCTTTTTTGCCTCCGACGACAGCCTATATTGTACTGGCTCGGAGCTGGCCGTTGACGGCGGCATGGCGGCGGGCCTTTAAGCCACGTCCATTCGTCGAATGGCACGCTGGCGCGGGAGAATGATATCTCCTATAAGCCGGGATAAATCGACGCAGAGCGGAGTTTGGCAGCCGCACCGGCAGGTGCGGCCTCGACCGCTTCCAGGAGTAAAAGATGGCATCGGCCACCCAAACAGAAAAATGGTCCCCGGAGAGCTGGCGCGCGAAGCCGATCGTGCAGGTTCCCGACTATCCCAACGCCGGAACGCTGCAGGATGTCGAGGCACGCCTCGCGACGTTCCCACCGCTCGTTTTTGCGGGCGAAGCACGCGATCTCAAGAAGCAGTTGGCGTCGATCGCCGCTGGTCGCGGATTTTTGCTGCAAGGCGGCGATTGCGCCGAGAGCTTTGCCGAGCATAAGGCGGACAACATCCGCGACTTCTTCCGCGTCTTCCTGCAGATGGCGGTGGTGCTGACGTATGCCGGTGGTCAGCCGGTGGTCAAAGTCGGCCGCATTGCCGGGCAGTTTGCGAAGCCGCGTTCGTCGCCCTTCGAAAAAAAGGACGGCCTGGAGCTACCGAGCTATCGCGGCGACATCATCAATGGCCCGGAGTTCACGTCCGAAGCACGTATTCCCGATCCGAGCCGTCAGCTTGAGGCGTACCGGCAGTCGGCAGCGACGCTGAACCTTATTCGCGCCTTCGCAACCGGCGGCTACGCCGATCTCGAGCGTGTGCACCAATGGAACATGGGCTTCGTCAAGGATAGCCCGCAAGGTCATCGCTACCAGGAACTCGCCGATCATATCGCCGAGACGATGGAATTCATGCGCGCCTGCGGCATCACCTCGGAGAACACGCCGCAGCTGCGCACGACGAATTTTTATACGAGCCATGAAGCGCTGCTGCTCGGATACGAGCAGGCGTTGACGCGCAAGGATTCAACGAGCGGCGACTGGTACGCCACGAGCGGACACATGATCTGGGTCGGCGACAGGACGCGCCAGCCCGACCATGCGCACATCGAATACTGCCGCGGCATCAAAAACCCGATCGGCCTCAAGTGCGGGCCGTCGCTCGATCCCGATGAGCTGTTGCGGCTGATCGATCTTCTTAACCCGAAGGATGAGCCGGGCCGGCTGACGCTGATCTGCCGCTTCGGCTTCGACAAGGTGGAAGCGCATTTGCCGAAACTCATCCGCGCGGTGAAGAAGGCCGGCCGTTCCGTCATCTGGTCGTGCGATCCGATGCACGGCAACACCATCTCGGCCGTCAACGGCTACAAAACGCGCCCCTTCGACCGCATCCTTCGGGAGAGCTTGTCGTTCTTCCAGGTGCATCGGGCGGAAGGCACGCACGCCGGCGGCATTCACGTCGAGATGACCGGCCAGAACGTCACCGAATGCACCGGCGGCGCAACGGCGATTTCCGAGCAGGATTTGTCCGACCGCTATCATACGCACTGCGATCCGCGCTTGAACGCAGACCAAGCGCTTGAGCTTGCGTTCCTCGTCGCCGAGCAATTGAAGAAAGAGCGTGCGGCGGATGCACGTCCGGAGCCGAGAACACTGATCGCTTGAAGCAGATTTGCCCGGCGCGCATCGCGCGCGCCGGCACTTTTTTGTCGGCCGATATTGAACGTCGCGAAAGGGAATGCCCAGCATGACCAGTCGCATCGTCTTGGTGATCGCATTTCTTCTTCAGGTTTCGGCCGTTGCGGCTGCCGATATAAGGCAGACGATTGTCCGGCAGATTCAGGATCCGGTTGTCTGCTGGGATCCGGACGTCGAGTTTCCCGTAGCTTGCGACGACGACGATGATTGAGCGTCTGTTGTGCGCTTTCCAGGTTTGCCCACGCAATAGGCAGCAAACTGCGCTTTAGATCATTTGAATTTACTATACCGAAAACAGAACGCGGATTTTTTCGCGCTGCACGACATGGGAATGTTTTTTTCTCAGGCGTCCTATATCTTTCTTAGAAGGTCACCCCTGTGAGGAAATCATGGTCCACAAAATCGTTTGTGCAGTCGATGGCACTTCCCATTCGGATAAGGCTGTTCAGTTTGCTGCCGAGTTGGCAAACAAGCTCGGGTCGAAACTGACAATCGCTTCGGTCAACGTCCTGATCGGCGGCATACGCTCCGGGGCGATGTACGCCAACGAGGAAAGCGAAGTTCGGAAGGTGCTGGATAATGCGGCGAAGGCCGCCACTGCCGCCGGCGCCAAGGATGTGCAAACGGCATTTCTGCGCAGCCGAGAAGCATCGGCTGGCATCGTCGCCTATGCCGAGCAGGAGGACTGCGACATCATCGTCACCGGCACGGGAGACAAGCACGGCCTGTCCCGTCTTGTTCTTGGCTCCGTGGCGGCTGACATCGCCGGCAAGGCGCACTGCACGGTCATCATCGCGCGTTAGTGGGTGACAACGGTTGCCTTGAGGCGGCATAAGACAGGCATCGGCGCGCCCCTGATAGGGTGTGCGCCGGCTGCTTTTCGAGGACTCCCGCCGCCGCATGCGCATTGCCCTTGCCCAACTCAACCCGACCGTCGGAGACCTCGTCGGAAATGCCCGGCGGGCTGCCGACGCACACGCGCGCGCCAAGTCACTTGGCGCCGATATCATCGTTTTTCCCGAGCTGTTCCTGAACGGCTACCCGCCGGAAGATCTGGTCCTGAAGCCGGCGTTTCAGGATGCGACCCGCGCCGAGCTTGAACGTCTGGCGGTCCAGTGCGCCGACGGACCGGCGCTATTGATCGGCACGATCTGGCGCGAGGGCGATAAGGTCTTCAACGCTGTTGCGCTTCTCGATCGCGGACGCATCGAAGCCGTGACGTTGAAACACGATTTGCCGAACTACGGCGTGTTCGACGAAAAGCGTGTGTTCGCTTCCGGTCCGATGCCCGGTCCGCTGAACGTTCGCGGGGTCCGCATCGGCATCCCGATCTGCGAAGATATTTGGGCGGCCGAGGTTGTCGAAACGCTGGAGGAGACCGGAGCGGAGATCCTCATTTCACCCAATGGCTCGCCGTTCGATTGGCCGAAGACCGACAACCGGATGAATGTCGCGGTGGCGCGCGTCATCGAAAGCGGGCTTCCGCTCGCCTATCTCAATCAGGTCGGCGGACAGGACGAACTCGTGTTCGACGGCGCATCGTTCGTTTTGAATAGCGATCGTAGTCTTGCCGTGCAGCTCCCGGCTTGGCGCGAGGAGATTGCCATCACGAATTGGACGCGAACGTCGTCCGGTTGGGTCTGTGAAGCCGGCGCGGCCGCCAAGCTCGCGGAAGGTTCGGCGGCGGCGTACCACGCCTGCGTTCTCGGTCTCAAAGACTACGTCGACAAGAATGGCTTTCCCGGCGTTGTGCTCGGACTATCAGGCGGCATCGATTCCGCGCTTGTCGCGGCGATGGCCGTCGATGCGCTTGGACCGCAGCGCGTCCATGCCGTCATGCTGCCGTCGAAGTTTACGTCCGATGAGAGCCTTCAAGACGCCGCGGCGTGCGCCAAGGCTCTCGGCATTCGCTATGACAAACTTTCGATAGAGCCGGCCGTCGTCGGGCTGTCGTGGGGCCTCAAAGACCTCTTTGCCGGGACGAACGCCGACACCACCGAAGAAAATCTGCAAAGCCGCGTGCGCGGCACGATCCTGATGGCGATCTCCAACAAGTTCGGCGCCATGCTGGTGACGACCGGCAACAAGAGTGAAATGTCGGTCGGCTACGCGACGCTGTATGGCGACATGAATGGCGGCTTCAATCCGATCAAGGATCTCTACAAGACGCAGGTTTATGCGCTGGCGCGCTGGCGCAACGAGCATTGTCCGGAAGGTGGCCTCGGACCGGCTACAGTCGTCATTCCCGAGCGGATTTTGACCAAGGCGCCTACGGCCGAGCTGCGCGCCAACCAGACCGATCAGGATAGTCTGCCGCCGTACGACGCGCTCGACGACATTCTCGTCAGCCTGGTCGAGAACGAAATGCCGGTGGCGACTGTCATCGCGCGTGGCCATGCGCCGGAGACGGTCAAGAAGGTCGAGCGGCTGCTGTATCTCGCCGAGTACAAGCGGCGTCAGGCTGCGCCGGGGGTCAAAATCTCGGCCCGCAACTTTGGCCGCGACCGGCGCTATCCGATCACCAACCGATTCCGCGAAGAGATTGCCGCCGCGGCCGCGACCGCTGATACCGTCGCCCCGGATAAGGCAACCGGCATTGCGTCGTCGCTGGCCAAACCCAAGGCCGCGAAATGACGTCGCCCAGCTTGGCCATCGCGGAGCCGCGCCGTAGGGTACGCCGCATATCGAACCGTGAGATTGAATGATGACTCCGCGCGTCCGCTTTGCACCAAGCCCGACCGGGCGCCTTCACATCGGTAACATCCGCACGGCGGCGCTGAATTGGCTCTACGCCAGAAAGCACAACGGCACGTTTCTGCTGCGGCTCGACGACACCGACACGGCGCGCTCGACGGAAGAATTCGCGCAGGCGATCCGCGACGATCTCGAATGGCTCGGCCTGACGTGGGACGAGCAGATGCGCCAGCGCGATCGCACGGCGCGATACGAAGCGATGGCGGCGGCGCTCAAGGCCAAGGGCGTTCTCTATCCGGCGTTCGAGACCGAGGAAGAACTCGATCGGCGGCGCAAGCGGCAACTCGCGATGCACCGTCCGCCGATCTATGATCGGGCCGCGCTGAAACTCACAGACTCCGACGTCGCCGAAAAAATCGACGAGGGACGAAAGCCGCATTGGCGCTTTCGCCTTCCGAACACGGAGGAGGGCGCGGGACTTGCTCCGCAGCCGACGCTTGTTTCCTGGAACGACCTGATCCGTGGCGACCAGACGGTCGATCTCGGATCGCTGTCCGATCCGGTTTTGATCCGCGAAGACGGAACGTTTCTCTACACGTTCACCAGCGTCGTCGACGATATCGACTTCGGCATTACGCACATCGTGCGCGGCGAAGATCATGTCACCAACACCGGCGTGCAGTTGGCTCTGTTCGAAGCGGCGGGCGCAACGCCGCCAGCGTTCGGGCATCATTCGCTGCTCATCGGCGCGGACGGACAGGCGCTTTCGAAGCGTCTCGGTGCTTTGTCCATCCAGAGCTTTCGCGATGAAGGGCTGGAACCGATGGCGGTGCTGTGTCATGCGGCGCTCGTCGGAACCTCGGATGCGATCGAGCCGTTGACCTCGCGCGACGAACTTGCCGCCAAGCTCGATTTTTCGAAAATTTCGACGGCACCGGGTCGCTTCGATGTCGCCGAGCTGAAATCGCTCAACGGCAAACTTCTGCACATGCTGGGTTATGCGGATGTCGCGGAGCGATTGCGCGATTTCGACATCGCGGGCGGCGAAACCTTCTGGAACGCGGTCCGTGGTAATCTCGAACGTCTCGCGGATGCGCGGTTGTGGTGGGAGGTCGTCGCCGGCGATATCGAGCCGGTCATCGAGGACTCCAAGATGACCGTCGCCGCAGCCAGCATCCTGCCGCCGGAGCCGTGGGGCGAGAGCACGTGGTCGGAGTGGACGGCCGCCGTCAAATCGCGAACCGGCGCCAAGGGCCGTGCGCTCTTTCATCCGCTGCGGCTGGCGTTGACAGGCCAGGAGTCCGGTCCCGAATTGAAAACGCTGTTGCCGTTGATCGGTCGCGATCGCGCCCTGGCACGCCTTGAGGGCAAACGCGCCTAGGGTTGAGCCTGCGTTTGCCAGCCGTCGTTATTGCTTGGCTGGGGTGGCGGCGGTGCTGATGCTTGCGACGCCAATGCGCGCGCCGCTGCCGTTGCGGCATCGTTGGCTTGTGCGGGGGCCGTCGCCGGCGTGTTCTCGGCTTTCTTATCGGCGTTGCCATCTGCCGGAACGTATTCCGCGGCTTTGCACGAGCATCCGTTGACGACTTCCTTGCGATAGCGGAAGGCGAATTTCAGCTTCTTGTAGGCTTCCTGGGTTTTGAGCGCCACGGCCTGATCCATCGAGCCGCCGGGATTGGGATAGTAATACAACTCCGCAGGGGCGGCGCACTTCGACGAGCAGGAGTCGGAGTCCTGCTGGAAGTGGTTCGGCAGCGTCGAGAAGCTCATCGGGAAGTAATAGCCGTCGCAGAGGCGGACGCAGACGGTGCGATAGGTTTGCGCGCCGTTCAGCGAGTGCGGCGACCAGGTGCTGCCGCCGCTCGACTCTTCGTCCTCCCACATGCCGTCGCTGCGCCGCCGTGCCATCGCGACGTAGTTGGCGCCGCAGTTGTTGCGCGCCAGCTCGCGAATGATGTCGTCCTGATAGGAGTGTCCCGACGAGCCGAGGATTTCCTGGCGGCGGGCGTCGAGATCCGACAATCGCCGCTTCGATGCATCGACCTGCCGCGCGAGATCCTTACATTGGCGCGAATTGCGCAGCGTCTTCGTGAACAGGAACGAGTCATAGCAGCCGCGATCGAGCTGAGATTCGCCGCTGTTCACGGCGCGTTCGAGTTGCCGGATTTCATCCTCGACGCGAGGGAGCTCGGCGCGCGACTGGCCGTTCTTCTGGCCTTCCTGCGCGAGGCGCTGCTCGAGTTGCAAGCAGATCGGATTTCTCGGCTGCGACCAGTTTCCTCCCGGCGATGACGATGCACCCGCGCCCGGCGGGGGCGGGGCGTTCGGCACTCCCGGCGCCATGGGGGGAGGCGGTTGCCGGGGAGCCGGGGGGGCAGGGGGGACGTCCTGGGGATCGCGATAGACGGGCTCCTGGGGCATGGGCGGGCGGTCGTCCCGCTCCTCCTCGTCGCCCCCGCCGCCGAACGGCCACCAGCTTTGCGCCGACGCAGCCTCGGGTATGACAAGGAAAGCCAGCGTCAACGCCGCCAGGCCAAGCACAACACGGCGAAGAAGTCTTCCGAATGATCCCGCTCGGCTCACGCCAGCCTCTCGAACCCGCATATCGAATCTGCGCATAGCTGAAGGCGCCCAGTCGTTGGGTCGCGGCGCATTGGGAAGCCTTAAGCAGCGATTTGCTAGCCGGTCAATGCGGAGCAATTGCGACCGCACGGTTTTTATAAGTGCATTCAAAAACTTGACGTTGAGCCCGGCAAATCGCTAAGGCCAGGACCAAAGTTATCCCCGGTCTGATGCCGTGTGCCATACTTAGCGCGAGGCCGCGCGGCGCGGTCTGACGCAGTTTGGAAGAAAGAGTCACGAGGTCGAGATTTGGCGCTGAAGCTCTACAACACGTTGACCCGGAACAAGGCCGAGTTCGAGCCGATCGATCCCAAGAATGTGCGGATGTACGTGTGCGGGCCGACGGTCTACGACTACGCCCATATCGGCAACGCGCGTCCCGTCATCGTGTTCGACGTACTGTTCCGCCTGCTGCGTTACATCTTCGGATCGGAGCACGTCACCTACGTTCGCAACATCACCGACGTCGATGACAAGATCAACGCGCGGGCGGCGCGCGATTTTCCGGATTTGCCGCTGAACGCCGCGATCCGCAAAGTCACGGAGGCGACCGAAAAGCAATTCCATGAGGATATCGCGGCGCTCGGCGTTCTGGAGCCGACATTCGAGCCGCGCGCTACCGAATACATCCGCCGCGACGATGGCGCTGAGAGCATGGTGTCGCTGATCGAGACGCTCGTTCGGCGCGGCAATGCCTATGTCGCGGAAGATCACGTGCTGTTCGACGTCGCATCGATGCCGGATTACGGCCGCCTCTCAAACCGTTCGCTCGACGAGATGGAGGCGGGCGCCCGCGTCGAAGTCGCGCCCTACAAGAAAGGGCCGATGGACTTCGTGCTCTGGAAGCCGTCGAAGCCCGGCGAGCCGGCATGGCCTTCGCCGGGCGGAATCGCGACGCCGGGGCGTCCGGGCTGGCACATCGAGTGCTCGGCGATGGCGGGCGCGTTGCTCGGCCCAGTATTCGATATTCACGGCGGCGGCATCGATCTGACGTTCCCGCACCACGAGAACGAAATCGCCCAATCACGCTGCGCGCACGGCACGAGCGCGATGGCCAACGTCTGGATGCACAACGGCTTCTTGCAGGTCGAAGGCGAGAAGATGTCGAAAAGCCTCGGGAATTTCGTGACGATAAATGAGCTGCTGCGTCAATGCGCTGGCGACGTGATTAGACTTAACATGCTTCAAACCCACTATCGCCAGCCTATCGACTGGACGCAGAAGGGGATGCTCAGCTCTCAACTTCAACTTTTGACTTGGACGGATTTTGTATGTGACTGGGTAGCAACCGGTGGCGGAGGCACGGGGGAAGTCGACAGAGAGCTGATCGATGCCCTTTCAGACGATCTCAATACGCCTCTGGCGATAACGCGTTTGCATCAATTATTTCACTTGTCTAAGGCGGGGGAAATTCCTGTCGAAAATTTCGTGGCGAGTGCGCACTTCCTTGGTTTTAGAAATTTAGCGAAACCAGGATTTTTCCATCCGCACATAATGGGCAATGTTTTTGATAGCGGGCCTCAAGTAACGGCCGACGATCAAAGAGTATTCCTTCGGTTTCGATCTGCCATTGCGAACAGTAATATCGAAGATAGCATGGTGGCACGTACTGCGGCATCGCTCGCTGGTTTCACTCTAAGTATAAACGACGCGGGGGTCTTGTTCGTCGGCAATTTGACGAGTGCTGAATTCAATGAGATGGGGACCCAAGAAATCACCGAAGATCGCATCAAGTCGCTCATCGAAATCCGCAAGGCTGCACGGAAAGCAAAGAATTTCGAAGAAGGGGATCGTGTTCGCAAATACCTTGCGGAAAGAAATATTGCTTTGAAAGATACAAAGAACAAAGAAACCGGCGAAATCGAAACGACCTGGGAAGTCGCGCGGTAAGCACGGGTCACAAGTTCCGTACACGTCCCCCCGACGTAGGTCGGGGTCCAGGCAAATCCGATGAGCGATGGTCATTGAGGCTTGTCTGGTTCCCGGCCTTCGCCGGGATGACGATACTGGGGGTGGGTAGCACCTAATCCCCAATCCCTCGTCCCTAATCCCTAATCCCTTCTCTTCAAATGTCCTTCGCAACGGTCGCGGATATCGCGCAGGTCGGCGAGCGAGCGTTCGATGTCGCGCTGCTTTGTTTCGAGGCCGGCGATCGCGTTCGTCACCTTGCCGAGCAACAATCTCGTCTGTGCGAGTTGTCCGGGATCGGCATCGTAAAGCGCGAGATATTCGCCGACGTCTTCGATCGTGAATCCCAGATTGCGGCCGCGCAATATCAGCATCAGCCGCGCACGGTCGCGTTTCGAATAGCGCCGCGTCGTGCCGATACGCTCCGGCGAAAGCAGACCACGGCTTTCGTAAAACCGGATGGCGCGCGGTGTGATTCCGAATTCTTTGGCCAGTGCTGAAATCGCGTAGTGCGGTTCGTCCGTTGAACGCGCGATCTTGGCCGCAGCGGTGCGGACGACGGACTCCTGCACCTTGCCGGTCATGTTTTCTGGCCCTGGTTCGCCGCCTCCGCGACCAGCTCCTTCTTCGACAGTTTGCCAATCATCGTTTTTGGCAGGAAGTCGCGGAATTCGATCGCCGCCGGCATCTCGATTTTCGAGAGCTTCGGGCCGAGATGCTTCAGGATGTCGGCGGCGGTCGCGGTCGTGCCGCTTTTGAGCTTGATGAAGGCTTTGGGGGCTTCGCCGCGATAGGCATCGGGAATGCCGACGACGGTCACTTCCTCGACCGCCGGATGCTCGTAGATGGCCTCCTCGATGCGGCGCGGATAGACGTTGTAGCCTGAGCAGATGATCAGATCCTTGATCCGGTCGACGATCGAAAAGTAGCCGTTCTCATCCATCACCGCGACGTCGCCGGTTCGCAGGAAGTCGCCGACGAATTGCTTCTCGGTGTCGGCCGGCCGCTTCCAATAGCCTTTCATCACCTGAGGCCCCTTGGCGCAAAGCTCTCCACGCTCGCCCTGGGGGACTTCCTTCGTC
>DATLJG010000489.1:0-2656 GCA_035538995.1 Hyphomicrobium sp.
GAGCGCGATACGATAGATATGATAAAGCTCGCCCTGGTTTTGACTCTTGATCAGCGTCGAAATTGCGCGTGACGCGATCTGCAGCGTTGTCGGCTTCACGACTTCCTGCTCCGGCGACGCCTTCCCGTTCTTGATGATGTAAAAACGCCGGATCGGCGGCTTGGGATAAAGCGCGTCGAAGGCTTTCAATGGTGCTTCCGCAGGCAGCACGAACACTTCGCGCGTCGTGCCGCCATCGACATGCAGTTCGTCGTAGAAATTCCCGCCGGCTTCGACTTCGATCTTGACCGGAGGAAACGCCGCTGGAATGGCGGCGGATGCGAGGATCACCTTGCGGAAGAGTTCGGTTGCCCGCGGCGATTTGTTGAGCGCGATTTCGCCCATGTTCCAAACGACAGGACGTTGTGCGTCGAGGTTCGTCGTTAGCACCATCAGAATGCGCCCGCGCCGGTATTGGGCCGCGATCCGGTCGAGGAAGTTGCGATCGACGTAATGCGCGATGAGGTCGGCCAGCGGTGTGGTGTCGGCTAATGCCGGACCGCCGAACAGCGCCGGCAGCAGTTGCGTCGTGATGACTTGGTTCTGTTTGTACTGCGTCCAGATGACGTGCAGCTTCTCGTCTTCCGATGGTCCGAGGAAGGCAAATGGCGCGATGATGGCGCCTGCGCTCACTCCTGTGACGATCTGAAATTCGGGACGATCACCGCGCTTCGTCCACCCGGCGAGAACGCCGGCGCCGAACGCGCCATCCGAGCCGCCGCCTGACAGCGCCAGTGTCTCGATGAGCGGCCGGCCATCGATGCGTTTCGCGTCGCGTGCGAGCGGTGGCATGTGAGCCGTGCGGCGCTTGATTTCCGCGATCGGATATTTGGGAACATCGTCCGCCCAGAAACGAACTCCGGGCATGCCGGGAATCTCGGCTTCGGTTGCCAGCTTCGCGTCGGAGATGCCGTTGCGCGGGATCGTCGCCGCGCACCCTGCGAAGCAGAACGCGCTAGCCACCATCAGGCCGACACAGAGCCTCGCCCCGTACACGAAACACCCCCACCCCAACGCATGCGAATTATTTAGTATCCCAAGCCATTTAAGGCATGCTCAAGGCCGCAGCAACGCGCCTTTCGATGCATCGATGGCACGTTGTTGCTTCTTTGCAAGGATAGAGCATCGCTCGACATCAACATCATAGCCGAGCGCTTCCCGTTTCTGGTAGGAGGCCCGTTTCGCCTAAGGAGGCACACAAACAAACAAAAAGGACGGCCCTGCTGACAAGGCCGTCCTGAAACAAAGTTCAATGCAACATGCGGCGTTTATCAGCCGGCAAGCGCCTCGACGTGCTCCCAGTTGACCAGATTGTCGAACCAGGCCTCGAGATACTTCGGCCGCGCATTGCGGTAATCGATGTAATAGCTGTGCTCCCAGACATCGACGCCAAGGATCGGCTTCGATCCGTGCATCAGCGGGTTCTCGCCGTTGGGAGTCTTCTGAACTTCGAGTTTGCCGTCCTTGATGGCGAGCCAAGCCCAGCCCGAGCCGAACTGGCCCTTTCCGGCTTCAATGAAATCCGCGCGAACCTTGTCGTAACCGCCGTAGCCGTCGACGAGCTTTGCGATCGTGCCCGGCAACTTCTTGCCGCCGCCGCCCTTCTTCATCCATTGCCAGAAATGCAAGTGATTCCAGTGCTGGCCGACGTTGTTGATGATGCCGGCATTCTTGTCGGCATAGGCGTTCTTGCAAATGTCCTCGAGCGACTGCCCTTCGTATTTTGAGCCGGCAAGCAACTTATTGCCGTTGTCTACGTAAGCGAGGTGATGCTTGTCATGGTGAAATTCGAGCGTTTCGGCGGACATGAACGGCGCCAGAGCATCATACGCATAGGGGAGGTCGGGGAGTTTCAAGGTCATGGAAAGGCCACTCATTCTCAGGTTGGGTATTCGGCGTCACGAACGTAGCTTTTGAAGCCCCGCAATACAAGCAATGGGTGAACTCGTTTCAAAAAGCGCGGTTCCGGAAGAAAACTTAATTCTTGCGTAACCGCCTGGATAGCGCCGGAGTCGAAGCATGCCGAATTGCCCTTAATCTGCCGGGGGATTATAGTCTCCGTAACAACAATTTTGATATTTTTCTCGTTTTCCGTTTTTTTTCGACACTGTGTTCAGGCAGAGGAAACATTTTTCATTTCCAGGCCACGTGTTGGAAAGACATCTGAAATTGCAGCGCCAATACGCCGCGGGGAATTTTGCGTTCAGCGCCGGACATTAGAAGCAATTAAAATCGATAAACGCGGTGATCTACCCCGAACGATGTAATTTCTTTTTGCAATCGTTTCGTGCATTGTGGAATTACGACGGACACGTATCAATTCCGTGGTTTGCCGAAAATTCACGAGTCTTCTCTAGTTCGTATTGACATTGCGTCGGATATCAGGATTTCCTGCGCGCCTGTTTCAGTCTCCGCCGGATCTGGCGGAATTACAGAGGTTTCAGTTTGTCATGCGGAAGGTAAAAAAGATGGCCGGATTCAATGTCGACAAGCTTTCTCTAAAGGAACTTGTTGATCTTGAAGCCAAGGTGCAGAAGGCCATTGCCTTGGCGCGTGATCGCGAGCGTTCCGATCTTAAAAAGAAAATGGCCGACATGGCCGAAACGCACGGCTTCTC
>DATLJG010000490.1:0-5736 GCA_035538995.1 Hyphomicrobium sp.
GGCGCGGCGCCGATAACCAGCGAAATATCATCAGTCCCCTTCGCGTTGGTCAGAGGTACGCTTCTCAGAGCGTCCTGGTCCAATGCGCCCGTGCAATGCGCCACAGTCGAGCGAGTGGCGCGATCTCCACGATGTCACGACGCGGATCGTGTCGAACGTCCTGCAAAGCGCGAAAATAGGGCTCGATAAGGGCAAGCGGCAGCAACGCCGTCGTAAAAGCCCTTGGTTTGCCCGCCAGTTGCTGCCTCACAGTTGCGAGAGCGGACTTTGCCTCATCGGCGAGCCATGCAATTTGCGGACGCCAATCCGCGTCCACGTCGAAAGGAGACCGCGCCGCCGGCAACGGCGACCGCCCCGCCGCGAGCGCATAGGGCAACGTCAAGCCGATCCGCGTCAGGCCCCACGCGCGCGCGGCTGTATCGGCCAAATCTCGCGCAGCCGCATCATCCTTGGCATCCAGGACTTTCATGGCGAACGCGAACGGCGTCCCGTCTATGGCCCGCATCGCGTCATCGAGCGCCGCATCGCTGGCCGGCGGATCGGCAAACAGCGCATCCGCGTGCGCCTCGAAATACCTCTCAAGTTCATCACGCGGGAAGTTGTGCCGCCGCATGACGCCCGCAAATTGATCGAGCACCGGATTGCCGGAAGATTGGGCCGCCTCTCCATCCGCGCCGAGAAGCGCGTCGCGCCACCACTGGATACGGATTTCCCCCAGCGGCGCCTCGCTCACGATCCTGCCGATACGTGCGATTTCTCCGTCGAAGGCCGCGATGGCGATGAGATCGTCTCGCTGGGCGGGTGGAGCGAAAAGGGCCGCATAGTAGCGATCCGGCGCGTTGAGACGGGCGCTGGCGCGGACGGCCTCGATATCGTCGCCAGGTGCGCGATCCTTGCTCACATGTTGCTCCGCTGGCGACCGTCAAGGAACCGCGATCAGGGCTGCCGCAATCGGCCGTTTCTCTGCGATGAGAATGTTGTAGGTGCGGGCGGCCGCCCCTGTCGACATCGGCTCGAGGGCAATGTTGGCCTTTGCGAAGGCTTCGTAAATTTGCGGCCCCGGCCAGACCTGCGTCGGCCCCGTTCCGAGCAGCAGCGCGATGGGCGGCTCAAGCGTGCGCAAAACGTATGCGAAGTCTTCCGGTCGAAGGGCCTTGGCGGATGTCACATCCCACGCATGGATGCCGTTTGGCAGGCAGAGGATCGAGCCGCGGTGACTCATGTCGGCAAAACGAAATCCGCCGTTGCCGTAGGCGGTCACCGCGGTTTCATAAGGATAGCGTGCGCTCGCGTCCGTCATGGGAGCGCCGCTCCGACCTCGAAATTACGCCTTGGCCTTCGCTTTCGCGGAAGCCGCCACCGACTTCGCCGCCGCATCGCTCCAGTCGCGCTTGACGCCGAGATAGCCCAGCAGAGGCGCCGCGATAAAGACCGAAGAATACGTTCCGATCAAAACGCCGAGCAACATCGCGAGGTTGAAGTTGCGAATGACTTCGCCGCCGAAAATGTACAAGGCCAGCAGAACCGCCAAAGCCGTCATGCCCGTCAGAATCGTACGCGACAATGTCTCGTTGATCGACAGGTTCAAAAGCTCGTTGAGGTCCATTTTCTTGAACTTGCGCAAGTTCTCGCGAATACGGTCCGACACCACGACGGTATCGTTCACCGAATAACCGAGAATGGTCAGCAGCGCCGCGACCGTCGACAAGTCGAATTCGAACCGGAAGAACGAGAAGATGCCGGCAGTCACCAGAACGTCGTGCGACAGCGCCACCACAGCGCCGAGTGCGAATTGCCACTCGAAACGGAACCAGACGTACGTCACGATTGCCAGAATACCGGCGGCGACCGCAATGAAGCCGGTCATGCGAAGCTCGCTTGAAACGGCCGGCCCGACGACTTCAACGCGCCGCTCGTCATAAGTTGCGCGCGTCGCATCCGTGACCTTCTTCAACGCCGCCTGTTGCGCGACTTCTCCGCCCGGCTGCTCTTCCAAACGAACCAGAACATCGTCAGGAGTTCCGAATTCCTGGATCTGGACGTTGCCGAGCCCGAGACCGTTCAGCTGTTCGCGCAGCGCGCTGATATCCGCGTTGCCGCTTTTCGTCCTGAGTTCGAGAAGCGAACCGCCCTTGAAATCGACGCCGTAATTCAGGCCGAGTGTCGCGCACAGCGTGAGCGAAATCAGCATCGCGACGATCGACAGAGCCAGCGCCGGCCCTTTGAATTTCATAAAGGGCAGGTTGAGGTCGTGCGGAAAAAAGTCGATGCCCTTGAAGACCGGAAGAAGTCTCATCAACACAGTTCAGGTCTCCTAAACGGGAACGGTCGTGACGCGGCCCTTCGGCTGCGCTTTGAGCCAATTTGATATCAACAGGCGGACGACGGTCACCGACGCGAAAATGGACGTCAGAATGCCGATCGTCAGCGTGACGGCGAAACCGCGGATCGGCCCGGCGCCCAGCCAGAACATGATGATGGCGCAAGCGAGCGTCGTCAGCTGACTGTCTGCAATGGTGACGAACGCGCGCCGGAAACCGGCATCGATTGCCGCCACCGGCATCTTGCCGACACGAAGTTCCTCACGGATACGCTCGTAGATCAGAACGTTGGCGTCGACCGCCATCGCAACACCGAGGACAAGGCCGGCGATGCCGGGCAACGTCAGCGTTGAGCCGATCAGCGTCATCAGCGCCACGGTCAGCACCAAGTGCACGAGCAGACCGATGCAGGCAAAAATGCCGAACGTGCCGTAAGCCAGGACAGTCAGCGCCACGACCGCTAAACCGCCGATGATACCGGCGCGCTTGCCGTCCGCGATGGAGTCGGCGCCGAGCGACGGCCCAACGGTGCGTTCTTCAACGATCGTCAGCTTGGTCGGCAGCGAACCTGATCGCAGCTGCACGGCAAGCGTATTCGTGCCCTCAACCGTGAAGTTGCCCGAAATCTGACCCGACCCGCCGAGGATCGGCTCACGAATGACCGGAGCCGAAATCACCTTGTCGTCGAGCACGATCGCGAACGGCCGTCCGACGTGATCCTTGGTGAAGTTTCCGAACTTGCGGGCGCCGATCTGGTTGAAACGGAAATTGATGACGGGCTCGCCTGTGCGGCTATCGAAGCCCGGCTGCGCATCGGCAAGATCAGCGCCCTGCACGACAGGCTGCTCACGCAGCAGATACTCGCCGCCGCCCTCGCTCTGGTCGCTGGGATAAACTTTGTAGCCGGTCGGAATCGAGGTCATCTTGGCCTCGTCCGCCGACAGGGACGGATGCACCTCGTGGAAGGTCAGCTTCGCGGTCTCGCCGATCAGCTTTTTGAGTTCCTTGGTATCTTTCAGACCTGGAAACTGAATGAGAATGCGGTCGGCGCCTTGGCGAACGATCGTCGATTCCGACGTGCCGAGATTGTTGACGCGCCGGTTGATCGTTTCGATCGACGCCGATGCAGCGTTGGCAATACGCTGCCGCAGGCCCTGTTCGCTCTCCTTGATAATGATCGTTCCGGCTTCGGACGCTTCGCTGATATCGACGTCATAGACGCCGGTGCCGAGCAATGCGTTGCCGATAGGCTGCCTGACCTTTTGCAGCACCTTCATCGCGGCGTCGCGCTGTTCCGGCTTCGCCAGCTTGATAACGAGCTGTGAAAGCCCCTGCGCGCCGATGCCGGTGAAGCCGATCTTCGCATCGCGTAGAACCTTGCGCGCTTCATCACGCAGATTGTTGAGCCAATCCTTTTTGATCTCGTCCTGGTCCATCGCCAGCAAGAGATGCGCGCCACCCTGCAAGTCGAGGCCGAGGGGCATCTGCTTTGTCGGCAGGAACGAGGGCCAGGACTTCAGCGTTTCCTTCGAAAACAAATTCGGCAACGCGACCAACGCCCCTGCGAGGCAGATGAGCACGATGATAGCCGTCCTGAAACGGGTGAATTGCAGCATTGAAATGGTCTCAAAAATTTTAGTGGCTGATGCCTAGCGAAAGACGCCCGGCGCCCGTTTGCTCATTCTCGCACACAGGGGGCGTCAAAATCACGTTGCGTCTTTGACAGGTTCGCCCTTGCTGCGCACTTCGAGAAGCGTGCTTTTCACAATCTTCACGCGCAGGTTTTCGGCAAGCTCGACCTCGATTTCGTCGCTGGTATCGGAGGCCTTCAAGACCTTGCCGACCATCCCGCCGGACGTGATGACCGTATCGCCGCGACGCACGGCGTTGACCCGCTCGCGGAGCTGCTTGGCGCGCTGCGACTGCGGGCGGATCAGAAAGAAATAGAAGATGCCCAGCATCAACAGCATGGGGATCAACAGCCCGCCGAGGGGCTCCATCGGGCTCGACGCGGTCTGCGCAAACGCGGGGGTCGTGAACATTGTCAGCAAGAATCCTCTGGGTGTGATTGGAATGAGCACCCCTGCCCCGAGCCCAGGGGCGTCAGGGGAGCACTCAGTTAAATTCGGGCGGACTATAGTGTGCCAAAGCCCATTTGCAACCTCACAAAGAGCCTGACGATTGTCGTTGGCTTCCCCGCCGGGACCGATTAAACACGCTATTTCCGTTAGATAGCCCCTACCCCACCTGGTCTCCATGAGCGCTGCCGAAGAATTAAAGCCACTTCTCGAACGGATTGCCGATGCACTGGAGCGTCTCGGGCCCCCCGCGGTGCGCGCGCCCGACTTCGCTGCGGCCGACGCCTTCGTCTGGCACCCGGACCCCGACAGCTTCGAACCGGTCCCGGAAGTGAACCGTGTTCCGTTGAGCCTCCTCAAGGGCATCGACCACACCGCCGGCATCCTGCTCGACAACACGCGCCGCTTCGCCGCCGGCCTGCCCGCCAACAACGCTCTGCTCTGGGGCTCCCGCGGCATGGGCAAATCGAGCCTCGTGAAGGCCGCTCACGCCGATGCGCAGGGTCTCTCGGAGG
Organism: Hyphomicrobium sp.; assembly: GCA_035538995.1. Classification (GTDB taxonomy): domain Bacteria; phylum Pseudomonadota; class Alphaproteobacteria; order Rhizobiales; family Hyphomicrobiaceae; genus Hyphomicrobium_B. Next base: position 4,915 of record DATLJG010000490.1, read on the forward strand.
GCGGCCTCAAGCTGGTCGAGATCCATCGCGAGGACATCGCTTCGCTGCCCAAGTGCCTGTCGTACATGAAGGCCGCGCCGTATCGCTTCATCGTCTTCTGCGACGATCTCTCCTTCGATCACGATGACGCGAGCTACAAATCTCTGAAGGCGGTATTGGACGGCGGCATCGAGGGACGTCCGAAGAACGTTCTGTTCTACGCAACGTCGAACAGACGGCACCTGATGCCGCGCGATATGATCGACAACGAGCGCGCCACGGCGATCAATCCCGGCGAAGCGACGGAAGAAAAAGTGTCTCTGTCCGATCGTTTCGGCCTCTGGCTTGGATTTCACAACGCCAGCCAGGACGATTACCTCGCGATGGTGCGTGCCTACGTGCAGCATTTCAAATTGAACATCGGCGCAGCCGAACTCGAACGCGACGCGCTCGAATGGGCGACGACGCGCGGCGCACGCTCTGGCCGCGTCGCCTGGCAATACGTCCAAGACCTCGCCGGACGCTTGAAAGCCCCGATTTAAGTCCCGCGCTTGGCGGTCGGCTTTATCGCGCGCTGCCCTGAATGAGGATTGAATCTCGAACGAAGACAGAGAGCCCGCGCTTGGCGGCCGGCTCCCCGAAGGGGAGTCGCCAAGCGCAAACAAAAACTCAAGCGCAAACAAAAACGAAAAGAGCCGGATCATACGACCCGGCTCTTCGTTTCCCTCTCTGCCAGCGCGTTAAATCCCCCGCGCTAGAGGTGGAGCGTCAGAGTTTCTCGAGATACGGAAGCGGATCAACCGGCTTCGATCCCTGACGCAATTCGAAATGCACCTGCGGCTG
>DATLJG010000491.1:0-3036 GCA_035538995.1 Hyphomicrobium sp.
CGCACGAGCACGGCTTTCGAACCCTTCACCGTTTCGTCGATGAAAAGATCGGCCGACATCGGGTGACGCAAGGCGCTGAGATTGACGACGCGCAAGCTCGGCCGGTCAGCCTGTTGGACGCCACGGAATGCCGCGGCGGCCATCGCCAAATCCGAATCCGAGAACGACAACACCAGAATGTCCGCAGGCGAAAGCCCGAGATCCTGCACGGCGGCAGCCTCATCAAGCTCACGGCTCTCGCGGACAACGATGTGCATCAGGTGCTGCCTGCCAAAGTCCGGGCGATGGCTTCACGATCCAAGCCCTTCTGTCCGATGACCACAAGGCGGCCGACGCGACTCTCGTCCGGGTGCCAAGCACGCTCGTAGCGGGTGTCGACGCGCTGACCGACGCCCTGCAACAGAAGCCGCATCGGCTTGCCTCCGATGGCCGCATAACCTTTGACGCGCAAAACGTCATGCGTATCGGCAATGGCTTTGGCCCGTGCGGCGAGGTCGTCGGGAGACGCAACCTCGGGCACCTCGACGATAAACGTCTCGAAATCGTCGTGATCGTGCTCGGCTTCGTTATCGTGATGCGATGGGCGGGCAGCGAGATCGTTCTCGGCAGCGGCCGACAATCCAAGCAGGACGCTGGCCGGGACTTTGCCCTCGCGGGTCGCAACGATTTTAATGGCGCGCGGAACGCTGTTCTTGATCTCGTCAGAAATGGATTGGACTTCGTCGTCGGAGAGAAGGTCGCTCTTGTTCAGCACGACGAGATCGGCGCAGAGAAGCTGATCTTCGTACACTTCTTCGAGCGGGTTTTCATGATCGACGGAGGGATCGGCGGCGCGCTGTGCTGCGATCTGCTCGGGGTCGTCGGCAAAGCGGCCCGCTTTCACAGCCGGTCCGTCGACGACCGTCACGACGCCATCGACGGTGACGCGATTGCGGATATCAGGCCATTCGAAAGCTTTGACCAACGGCTTCGGCAGCGCCAAGCCCGAGGTTTCGATGATAATGTGCTCGGGTGCGGGTTCACGCGACAGAAGCGCTTCCAGCGTCGGCACGAAATCGTCGGCCACGGTGCAGCAGAGGCAACCGTTGGTCAGCTCGACGATGTTTTCTTCCGGACAGTTTTCGATGCCGCACGAGCGCAGGATGCTTCCATCGACGCCGACGTCACCGAATTCGTTGACGATCAACGCTAAACGGCGTCCCTCTGCATTTTCGATCGCGTGGCGGACCAGCGTGGTTTTTCCGGCTCCCAGAAATCCGGTGACGATGGTAACCGGAACTTTGCGTGCAACCATTCGGGCGGCTCCAAATTCAAATGCTTATTGAAACGGCGATTGACGCGGCTGCGCGAAATCGCCCGGCAAAATCGAGTTCAGCGTTAAAGGAGCGCACCCACTGGCGCGAGGAGATTGGCGTCTTGCATCTTAACCTTTCCGCGCCCCACCGGCGCCGGTTTAAATTGGCATGCGTGACGGCAGGTTTCCTGGCTCGCGGGTCACGGCATTCGGCAACCTTCCCGGGTTAACCCAGTGGTACATTTGCCTTGTGCTCGCCGCCTACAGTTGCGGGGGCAGCTGCGGAGTTAAACCGCATTCCCTTCAAACCCTCTTGCGAGGGACCGTCGGCTCAATCGATAAGTGACACCCCATGCTACGTCAATTGCCCAGGGCGCCTCAAACGCCGTTCGAAAGCTCGCCATGTCTGCCCTGACGCTGCCCCCGTTGACGCTGGTTCTGGGGGGCGCGCGGTCCGGCAAAAGCACTCATGCGGAGCGTCTTCTGACCTCACTACCGGGGCCGTGGGCCTATGTCGCGACCGCTGAAGCCCTCGACAGCGAAATGCGCGAACGGATCGACATCCATCAAGCTCGGCGAGGGCCAGGATGGCTGCAATATGAGACGCCATTGGATCTTGCCGGTATTCTTGCGGGCGACGCCGCCGGGCAGCCGTGTCTCGTCGATTGTTTGACGTTGTGGGTCTCGAATCTCATGCACGCGAGCCGCGACGTGGCAGACGAAGCCGAACAGCTTATCGGTGCGGTATCCAAACGCACGGCACCCTGTATCATGGTGTCGAACGAAGTCGGGCTCGGCATTGTGCCCGATAACGCGCTCGCCCGGAGGTTTCGCGATGAGGCGGGGCGTCTCAATCAACGCATCGCGGCTGCCGCCGACCGGGTCGTGTTCGTCGCTGCCGGCTTGCCAATGATTTTGAAAGGCGAAAAGTGAGCAACAATTCCGATACGACGCCGGTAGACGCCGAGCGCCACAAGGCCAAGATGGCGAAGCGCAAAGCCGTGCAGGACGCGGAGGTCGCGGGCAAGACGATCGAGAAGGGCGTACTGCTCGTTCACACCGGTCCCGGCAAGGGCAAGTCGACGGCGGCCTTCGGACTGGCGTTGCGGGCGCTCGGGCATGGCTGGCGCATCGGCGTCGTGCAGTTCATCAAGGGCGCTTGGCACACCGGCGAGCGCGATGCACTGGAGCGCTTCGGCGATCAAGTCTCGTGGCACACGATGGGCGAAGGGTTCACCTGGGAGACGCAAGACAAGTCGCGCGACATCGCGGCCGCGACAAGGGCCTTCGCGAAAGCGCGCGAGCTGATGGCTGATCCGACGATCCGGCTTCTCGTTCTCGACGAACTGAATATCGCGTTGCGCTACGATTACCTACCGCTCGACGAGGTGCTGGATGCGCTTCGCAACCGGCCCAGCGATCTGCATGTCGTCGTCACCGGGCGCAACGCCAAACCGGAGCTGGTCGCCTTGGCCGACGGCGTGACCGAAATGAGCGCGACCAAGCACCACTTCGCGGCGGGCATCAAAGCGCAGGAAGGCATTGAGTTTTGATTGCCGATACGGCTGTTAAGCCCGTGGCCCTGGATGGCCGGGTCAAGTCCGGCCATGGAGTGATTGTGAGAAAGCGATCTGAGGGATCATGCCAGCGCGGGCGTTGATGTTTTCGGGGACGGGCTCGGACGTCGGCAAGTCGCTCATCGTTGCGGGCCTGTGTCGTCTGTTTGCCAATCGCGGTGTTCG
>DATLJG010000492.1:0-6549 GCA_035538995.1 Hyphomicrobium sp.
GATGCGATTGCGCCGTAGGCACCAAGAATGGAAATCATAAACGCACCGAATAGAAAGCACAGAAGTCCAGAGACTTGCCTTGCCTCGGAACTCCATCTGTCGAGATGTAGGCGTCGGAAGAACCACAACGGCATTTCAACCTTGCAGACGGACGGGATGATCGAAAGCGAGCTGGCGTATTTGCCGCTCCCCGGACACAAAGATTCTTCCGATGGCTCGGATCAGAGGGCGTTCCTCGTTCGTGTCGGCGGCGGCTGGAAGGAAAGGATCGGCATAGCAAACCGCGCCGACGTGCGTGGCAATCGATTTGACGGTATCGACCATCCCCGGTGCGCCGCAGGCATAGAGAACATCGGTCGGCAATAGTCGCGGCAGATATTCTGTCGGTCGCCCGGGTAGCACCGTGTTGGTGGGTACTTGCAATGAGCTGCAAACGGGCACAACGAGAACATTGGGAAATTGAGCGAGCCGTGTCAGCGCAGCGCTCATATAAAGAGACTCGATCGTGCGGCCGCCGGCTATGATCATCATTCTGCGCAATGAATTCTCGCGCAACGCCGCAACGGCGATCGACCAGATCGGCGCAAATCCCGTATTGGTCGCGACGAGAACGAGGCGACCGCCGAATTCGGGTCGGAAGTGCGCCGAACCATACGGACCGGTCAGCGTCACGCGGTGACCTGCTTTGATGCGTTTACCGAGCAAAGAGGTAATGCGGCCATCCTCTATGCGCCGAACATGAAACCAGATCGTGTGATCGTTCGCCCTTCCACCTAACGGATGGGTGATGCTGTAGGGGCGGCTCGGATAGCCGCTGAAACGAACCTGCGTATATTGTCCAGGATGATGTAAGAGCGGACGGGGCGTCCTGATGCCGATTTCCATGACCTCGGAGGATAACCGACGCAATGTACTCAACGTGCCTTCGATTGTGCGGATACCGATCGGAAGCCCTCTTTCGATCACTGTATCGCCCACGATCCGGCCTTGACAGGCATGCACGATACCGGCTTCGGCGCCTTCTCCGCCTTGAACTTTGCCGGAAAGGAGACGTACCAGGCATGTGCCGCAATGCCCGGCGCGGCAGTCAAAAGGGAGATCGATGCCGTTGCTCAGGGCGGCGTCGAGCAACAACTCACCGCGCAGAGCCAAAAAGCTTTTTCCATTTATCGTAATTCGGTGGCTTCTTGCCATTTTGCGGTCCCAGAAGGCTACAAGTTACTCAACTCTTTATTCAATCGATCCCGCTGAGATTCTGAAGAAATAAATCTGACAATGCAAAAATCAACTAAGCACTCAAAATGGTCAGAGAATGTCTCTTTAGTGGCCGAGGGAGAGACAAAAAATAATTCGCTTCTCTAAATCGGAAGAAAAGATATGGCCGACCAATTTCTAAGTCGAATTGCAAACGCCGTGACGCGTCGATGGCAAATTCTGAATTATCGTTTCCGATTGCGAGTAAAAGCTAGATACCTCTGGATTTCCAGTGAGTTGGATTTTGGCGCCGAATTTCGACCGGGACACATCTATTGAGTTGGTATTTTATTGATCGCATTATACCTGCGCGGATCAAAAATTATGGCCGCCGGATATATAGCGTGCTTGACGATTGACGCGGCCACATGACGGCCAATTTCTCAGATCAATCAATCAGCGTACCATCAATTCCGATTGTCAGCTCGCGGGGAGACTCGAAGCTCGGAATGCCACCCTGAATATGTAAGGAGTACAGGGATAAGGCGATGAGACAACTAAGTGATTCCGGGATTCTGTCCAGCGTCCTAGCCGGCGCTTTGCTGATATGTGCAGCGATCTCGCACCACGGTACGGCGGCCGCGTCCGGCGATGCTTTGCCGATCAAAGCTCAACACGCGCCACGCGCATTGCTGCTTGCGGAAAACAGAGGAGTGGTAAGGAAATCCGATAACGGGAAGGCGATAACGCCCGAAGCCAAGACAGTCGGGCATGATGCGCAAGTCGGACGCGTCAACGATGAGTCCCTCTATCCTACTGCCGCGCAATGCGGTGGATGTCATAAGCAAATCTACGAGGAATGGTCTTCCTCTCAGCATGCCTATGCGTCGATCTCGCCGATGTTCCACAAATTCGAGCAAAAGTTTCAAACGCTCACACAGGGTACTGTCGGCACCTTCTGCGTACGATGCCATCAGCAGGTCGGCACGCAACTCGGCGAGGCGCGCGAAGCACCTCTGTGGGCGCGAAGTCAGATCTCGCGCGAAGGCATCACGTGCATCACCTGTCATCGCGTCAAGGAGCAATACGGCAAGGTCAACGGCGAGCGCCGCGTCGAGCCGGGCAAGATTTACGAGCCGGTGTATGGCAGCGGCAAGAAAAGTGTCCTCAAGGACGTCTTGGCGAACAAGGAAACGTATTCCGTAAAAACAGGCGTCAACGGGCGCGGAAACGACATCCACAAAGGCATGATCACCAACGACCAGATCACCAAGTCGGAGTTCTGCGTCAGCTGCCACCAGGTCGCGGTTAATCTCGGCATCAAGCTTGAAATCGTCTGGGATCAATATCGCGACAGCCCGGCCCGCAAGGCCGGCATCACCTGCCAGGATTGCCACATGGGCAAGTCGCCCGGAAGACCTGCGGGCTATACTACAGCGCCCTCTGCGATCGTCGGCGGCAAGGAGGTCAATCCGGGACGCAAGCACGCCAACCATCGGTTTATCGGCCCGGGCTACTCAATCGCCCATCCCGGCATCTTCCCACACAATGCGAAGGCGCAAGCTTACAGCATCAAGGATTGGATGCAGTTCGACTGGCGCGCCGGATGGGGCACCACAAAATTCGAAGATAAGGTTGCCGACGGCAAGATCAAGATGAAGTTTCCGAAGCGTTGGGCGGACGCGAACGACCGCGAAGATGCTCGGGAGATCATTGATCAAAATCTGAAAAAACTCGACGAACGCGACAAACTCCGTCGGCAAGTCATGGAGAATAGCAGCAAGGTCGATGGTCCCTACATTGAGGGAACGCCACGGGTTGGCGCGAATTTGGCGTTCACCTACAAGATCAAGAACATCAATACCGGACACAACCTGCCGTCCGGCTCGCTCGGCGCGCAGCCACAGCTCTGGGTGAACGTCGCCCTCGTCGACCCCGATGGTACGAACATTTGGGAGTCCGGTTACGTTGACAGCAATGGCGACGTGGCCGACCTGCACAGTCTAGATGTTGCGGCAGGCCGTATCGACACCGACCAAATGCTGGTCAACTTCCAGACCAAGTTCCTGACGACCAATGTCAAGGGTACCGAGCGGGAGATGTACTTGCCGGTCAACTTCGACATCGACCCCTTGCCGCAATTGCGGCCACCGGGCATTCCGACCACCGTTCTCAATCATCCGCCATTGGTGCGCATGGAGAACCACTCGCTGACGCCGCTCGGGGTGAAGGAGGCGAATTACCAGGTGCCGGGAAATCTGATCACGAAACCTGGAAAATATCGCCTCGCCTTCCGAATGCGCAGCCGTGCCGAGCCGATCTATTTCATGCGCTTTGTCGGCGCCACGAGGGATATGGAAAGGAGCATGAACGAGCGCATCATGAACTTCCATGACTTCATGGTGGACGTCGACGTGAAGGGCTAGCACCGAAAACCGAGCGTTTCGGATTTGGACCGGAGGAAGGTTCAAAGACGCGGGTCCGAAGCCTCTCTGAATCCTTCTTGCAGCTTAGCAATGCGCTGTTCGAAGGCATGAAGTGGGAGCTTCTGTATGAGTCGCGATGAAAATCGCACCTTTCGATACGGCGCGGGCACCCTGTCTGCTGTCATCGTGCTGATGGCCGCAAGCGATTTGGTGATGTCGGGGACCGCTGCAAGACCTGCCTCATGGGAAAGCGGAACAGTGGTTCATGGCGAAACGGCGGAGCCCGCAACATCCAACGTCTCTCAAGCAAATCCCCCGCCACAAAACAAAAGCAAAAACCAAAACGAAACGATCGTTCCCAAGCAACATCTTGGCGTCGACGTCAGCGGCGCCGACAAGGCGGAGGCATCAGAGAAGAATACTAAAAAGCATCAATTGACGAAGGGCGCGTTCCGTCCCGATCCGCAATACGACACAAAATATAATGCTAGGGGCCAGGAAGCCATTTATGGCGGGAAGAGCGCCGTTGAGCCGCCGCGTCCGCTGCTCGAGATTGGTCGCGAACAATACACCTCTGGACTGTACGACGAGAGCAGCACGCTATTTGGAAAATTGAATCCGCTGCTTCCGGGACTTTCCATCTACGGTGACTGGAGAACTGCAATCGCCTACAATAAAGACAACGGCAAGGATATTGCGCAGATCGCAACCCGCTTAAACCTCGATGTTGATCTCAAGATCACGGCGACCGAACGGCTGCATGCGTTCTTCACGCCGCTTCAGCAAGGTGCCACGAAATTCACGCGCTTCGAGTTCGGCGGTGGCGATGGCGATCAGAAATTCTCGGATGAGTTAGATTTCGAGCCGCAGACCCTTTTTTTCGAGGGTGATGCCGGTTCCATCTATTCAGGTCTGACGGGTCAGTATGCGGGCTTCGACCTGCCTTTCACCGTCGGCCTCTTCCCCTTGTTCTTGCAGAACGGGATCTGGGCCAACGATGCGATTCTTGGCGCTGCCGTCACTCTGCCGGCGCGGAATTCGCCGACGATCGGCCTTTCCAACTACGACATTACTTTTTTTGCCGCATTCGACAATGTCGACAACGCAAGCCTCATCCATGCGGACGGTACACTAGACAATGATAATGCCAACCTCTTCGGCGCGACGACCTTCATCGATGCTTTCAACGGCTATATCGAAGCGGGATACGGTTTCCTCCAAGGCACCGGTGTTCAAAGCGACGTCGAGCAGCACTTTTTAACCGCAGCTTATACGCGACGCTACGCCAACACGATCTCGAATTCGACCCGCGTGTTTGCGAACTTTGGCGACGATGGCCGCGGAAATGGCGATGGCGTCGCCATTATTTCGGAGAATAGCCTGATCTCGCCGTTGCCAAGCACGCTGCTTCCCTACGCCAATTTCTTCATCGGGTTCGGCGATCCCGAACCGCTTGTCGACGGCAACAACGCCGGCATACTGAAAAACGTCGGTATCAACTTCGAGACCGATGCGCTCACTGGCTATCCTAAACTCGACGATACGGCTTCCAATACATTTGGCGGCGCGCTCGGCATCGAATATCTTTTCAATCTGGATCAGCAGATTGTCTTCGAGGTCGCAACCGTGCAACCCTTCGAAAACGACGGCATCGGCGCGAAAGAGGCGCAGTACGGATTCGGCGTTCGCTACCAGATTCCGCTCAGCCGGTCCTGGCTATTCCGCGCCGACGCGACCTATCAGATCCAGGAAGACGGTGAGGACAACTTCGGCTTCCGCACTGAGATCCGGAGTAAGTTCTGATCGCTCACGACTAGCCAACGGCAGAACTCCGCATCACATAGAGCGTGCCGGCACGCAAACGTCAGTCATGCATCGAACGCACGGCAACGAGCGCAGCTATGGCATTTGCGGCGGCGCTTCTCATTTCGGCCGGACGATTGCATTGATCTCGATATCGACATCATCATCGACCATCGCTTGATAGCCCGTCATATTGAATGCACTGCGCTGAATGCGAGTCGTAGCGATAAATTTGCGGGCGCCTCTGTCGTACTTCAGTGCCGGATCATTGTGCGGCAAGATACTCACTTTGAGTGTCACCGGCTTGGTAATACCGTTGACCGTTACCTCGCCCAACACATCTGCTGCCGTCGCGGATCCTGATTTTACTGCGACGCTGCGGAATCTGATGACAGGGGACGCCTCGACGTTAAAAAAGCCCGCGCCCTTGAGTTCACTATCGACCAGCGCTTCGCCCGTCGTAAGGCTTGCGGCAGAAATTACGGCATCGACCTTGCTTTTTCCAGGTGCGGCCTCGTCGTAATCGAGCATACCACGTACCTTTGTGAAACGGCCTCGTTGCGTCGCGTAGGCCATCGTATACTTGAAGCGAACCTCGGTGCGGCGTTGGTCGAAGACGAAGGTACCGGCGTCAGAAATCGTTGTCCAACCGATGTTCAGCGGGACGCTCAATAGAAAAATGAGCGACGTTCTCCGGAATGTTTGCATTACGGCCACCAACGCTGGTTTGGTGAGGCGCCATTTGCTCACAACATTCGGAGTGATGCAGAAAGCGTTACCATTGCATGAGACTCTGCGTTTCATAGCTAAGCCTTTCGGCAAGAAATAATTTTTGCTCCTGAAATTGGTTCTTCATGTCGCGCCCAATCGGATCTTCCGTTATGCGACGACACCGCATCGGCTCCAACTATCGTTCTCTCCGCATTTTCATCCGGTCGTGTCAGTGCCCGAACGGCTTCCGATATTTCATCTGTCCAAGTCAGCGCTTTGATCGCCATGATCCAGACCGAAACCGCTAAAATGAGCGGACATAAGCTTAAAGCGATCAATTCAAATGCCGTTTTTGCCATAGCGTTACCTCGCGTACTGCTGAGGGTGCAAAGCGCTCTATTTCATTTCGGTTTGG
>DATLJG010000493.1:0-4140 GCA_035538995.1 Hyphomicrobium sp.
AAACGCTGCATCGAACGTCTTGCGGCTGACGCCAGCCGATTTCGCGTCGGGCCATAGGCTTTGCACGAACGCGCCGAAGTCCGCCTCCGGGCGAGCGTTCGCAGTCGTGCTCAAAGAGATGATCGCAATGGCGACGGCGAGCGCCGCCGCAAATCCGTGCCACATCTTATTCAGCATTTCGCCGCGTCCTGTTCCGGCCGTGCGGCCCGTTCACCTGTCGTGCCGTCCGAATGCTCGGATTTCAGGGCATTTTTGCGACCTTAGCCCGTCGGTGCGGCCGCTTTCAGCTCATCGACCCGGCGTTCCCAGTTGAGCGCCTGCGCTACGATCTTATCGAGATCGTCATGCTGCGGCTGCCAGCCGAGCGCATCGCGAATTTTTGCCGAGGCCGCAACGATCGCTGCCGGATCGCCTGCACGGCGCGGCGACAGCACGACTTTGAAATCGCTGCCCGAAGCGCGTTTTACGGCGGCGATGACCTCGTGCACGGAATAGCCCTTCGAATAGCCGCAGTTGAAAATCTCGGATGCGCCGCCAGGCTGCAGATAGCGCAACGCTGCAAGATGCGCGGCTGCGAGGTCGCTCACCTGGATGTAGTCGCGGACGCAGGTGCCATCGGATGTGGGATAATCCGTGCCGAAAACCTGCATCTCGGCGCGCTTGCCGATCGCCGTTTCGCAGGCGACCTTGATGAGGTGCGTCGCTCTCGGCGTCGATTGACCTGAGCGGCCACCTGGATCGGCACCGGCGACGTTGAAATAGCGCAGAGCAACGAAACGGAAATCGTGGGCGCGCGCCGTGTCAGCGAGCATGATCTCGGTCATCAGCTTCGACGAGCCGTAGGGCGACATCGGCGTCAGACGCGCGGTTTCCGAGACGGGGTTTTCCTCGGGGTTGCCATAGACGGCCGCGGTCGAAGAAAAAATGAAGTTCTTGACGCCGCTCTCGACGGCAGCAGCGATGAGCCCGCGCGATTTTACGGTGTTGTTCAGGTAATAGCCGAGCGGGTCGGCAACGGAGTCCGGCACGACAATCGATCCGGCGAAATGGATGATTGCGGTCACGCCGTGCGTCCGGATCGTTTCCTTGACGAGGTCGGTATCGGCGATGTCGGCGACGACCAGCTCCGCACCCGGCGCGACCGCCCACCGATATCCTGTCGATAGGTTGTCGATGACGACGACCTTCTCGCCGGCGTCGAGCAGTTGCAGCACCATATGACTGCCGATGTAGCCGGCCCCGCCGGTAACCAAGACGCTCATGTTAAACATTACCCTCGAGTTTTATAGACACATTCCGGAGTCTTCGTCTCGCCGTCTACCCCCGGCGACAAATCAGCGCTAACTGTCGCGACTGCCGCGTTTTCCGCACGCGCCCGCGTTAACGGCAGGCAACGCACGAGATCCATACCAGATGGGTCTTGCCAGCAAATTGAAATTCCTCTGGAGCATGTGATGAACGCTGTGATCAGGCCCATTCGAAAAGCTGTGTTTCCGGTTGCCGGACTCGGAACCCGCTTCCTTCCGGCGACCAAGGCGGTGCCTAAGGAAATGCTCACGATCGTGGATCGTCCTGTCTTGCAGCACGTCGTCGACGAGGCGCGCGCCGCCGGGATCGAGCACTTTATTTTCGTCACGGGGCGCAACAAGGGCGTCATCGAGGATCACTTCGATAATCAATTCGAGCTCGAAGCGACGCTGGAAGCGCGTGGCAAGAAAAAAGAGCTGGAAGCCCTCATTCGCGATCTGCCGACAGCCGGACAGACGAGCTTCACACGCCAACAGGCGCCGCTCGGCCTCGGGCATGCGGTGTGGTGTGCGCGCGACATCGTCGGCAACGAGCCGTTTGCGCTGCTTCTACCCGACATGCTGCATCACGGCGCCACGCCGTGCCTTGCCGATATGATCGCGGCCTATAATACGTCGGGCGGCAATCTCATCGCCGTCGCGCCGGTTCCGGAAGATCAGACGCACCAATACGGCATCGTCGGCGTCGAAGACGCAAAAGCCAAGGTTTCGCCGATTACCGGGATGGTCGAAAAGCCGAAGCCCGGCACCGCTCCGTCCAATCTTCACATCACAGGCCGCTACATTCTGCAGCCGGAAATTTTTTCGCTGCTTGAAAAGCAGGGACGCGGCGCGGGCGGCGAAATCCAGCTAACGGATTCCATGATCGCGCTGATGCGCGACGAGCAACCGTTCCATGCGGTGCGTTTCGACGGCACGATCTACGATTGCGGTTCGAAGCTCGGGTTTTTGACGGCCAACGTGGCGCTGGCGCTCGAACGCGAAGACCTTGCCGCGGATTTCAAGCGCGAGGTTCGGCGTTTGCTCGAAGCCAACGCCTAGCGCCTGAACCTGACCCCAACGTGAACTTCATCCCCCACATAATCGTTCGGCACGCCGACTCCATCGAAGTTGACGTGCGCGTACCGGGCGTAAAGCACCGTGTTCCGGTCGGCAAAGTATTCAAGCCCCAGCGTTTCGCGGAATTCGTTGTCGTTGATGACTCCGTCCTGCGAATTCTGGTTTGAGTAAATCAAACCGGCGGAGGCGATGAGATAGCTTCTCAGTTCGTGGCGGACTTCTATGCCGGCGTAGTGGGAGAAAGCTCCGCCGACGTCCGTCGTCGTTGTTTCCGCGACATCCGTCACGGCGTTGAACAGGATCGACGTCAGCGGCGTGATGCGCCACGTTGCATTGGCGTCGATGAGCAGGCCGTCAACGGGACGCAGACGTGAATCCTCCGGCGTCTGGATGCCATAGCCCAGGCTGATTTCGCCGCGAATGATTTCGCCGTTGTTGCCGAATGAAATGCCGACGCGGTAGCGCTGGCCGTTTGACGTGCGGTTGATGCCGTCCGACTGGGCCGCCTCCGCATAATCGCGATGGTTGACCGCCACCTCGACAAACGGCGACAGCGACGGCTTCAACTCCCACATGACGCGGGAGGCTTCCTCGTATTGCGTATAATCGCGATCGCTATTGTTCGTGACAACGTCGTCATACACGGTCGGGCCATAGGTGTAGTCATTGACGCTGCCGCGGAACTGCAGAGACAGCCGGTTGAACCGCTGATTGTACGCGGCCTCGGCGCGATCCTCGATGATCTTGGCCCGGGTGCCGACAGAACTCGCATCGAGTGCCGAGCGGTCCTCGAATGACTGTTGGCGCGAGATCAACGCCTGGATGTTGGCGCGGCTGGTGATATCGAGGCGCCCGCGCGCCTCAAGCTCATAATCGCGGTCGTCTTCGGTCGTGTACTGATTGTAAAAACTCAACACCCCGGTTGCGCTGAACTCCAGCGCGTGGCGCGACCAGTTCGAGACCAGCCGGGCCGAGGGTATCGCATCAAAGGTGAAATCGGATTCCGCCGCGGGCGCATGGAAGACGTTCGAATAATAAGACGTTCCGAGATCCAGCTCGGGGAAGAGGACGAAACTTCCTATGCGAATGCCGACCGGATCGTAGGGCTCCTGCCGGAACAGGCGCGCCGTCTTCCGGTTATCGGTAATCGGGTTGATGTCCTCGATCTGATAAAGGAGCGGATCGGGCGGTGACGGCGGGTTCGAGAACAGCGCGATTTCGTCGGCGCTGCGCGTATCGACGAGCGACGTGTCGACGCCATCTACGGGTTGGAGAGGCTCAGGCGTATCGAGAACGCCATCCACCGCCGCCGCCGGTTGTTCGGACTGGTCGAGATCGCCGTCCTCGACGATGCCGCGCTGACCGGCCCGCGGTCCGGGATCAAGCGGATCCTGCTCTTGCTGCTCGGCGGTCGGGTCGTCGCTGGGGATTGGTGGCGGGACGCCCGGCGCGGCATAATCGTCGCCGAAATCCTGGGGCGTCGCGAGGCCCGTACCCGCTTGCGACGGGCTGGAGGGATAGACCTCCTCTATGCTGGTCGTTTGCTGTCCCGACGCGCTCTGCGCCAACGCCAGACGCGCCTGGAATGGCACGAATACCAGCACTGCTGCGACCGAACTGCGAAAATACCGGGCATAACACCGGTCGCCCATTTGCGAGCGTCCCCATGAAAAGGCATCCACGTGAACGCATACGACTTGACGGGTTCACCCTAGAAACGCTTGGTTAACGTGGCTTTAAAAAGGGGACGGCGGCTGGATGACGTGGCGGCCGG
>DATLJG010000494.1:0-7116 GCA_035538995.1 Hyphomicrobium sp.
GCGGTTCCGCCGATATCGTCATCTTTCCGGGTGTCCGCTATGAACGCCTGCCGGAACCGGAAGCCGCAAAAACGAAGAAGACGAAGCGCCGCCGCGATACGCTGCAGCTCGAAGGCTGACAGTTGGGATCGAGCGCCTTGCTCTCCCGAGGGCGAGCAGACGATTCATTCTATCGTCCCGGCGTTTTGACGTATGTATCCCTTTCACCGTCACGCCGACGGAGGTCGGCACCCAGACAAGCGGCAACAGGCGGGATCACCGAGGTGCGCCGTGGTCGCGTAAAATCGCGAAATCGGGTTTGCTGAACCTTGCCTGGATCCCGGCCTTCGCCGGGATGACGTTTGGGATTGCGTGATCCTTCATACACTCCATGGCCGGGCTTGACCCGGCTATCCAGAGTCACGCGCTCGAACATCGCCGCATGTTGTCCTGGATGGCCGCCTCGGCGGGCGGCCATGGAGTGGTGGATGAGGCCGACTATCCGGAGACACACCTCTCACCATCCGTCATGGCCGCGGCGGCGGCCATCTAGGACAGGGATCGGCGGTCGTTGTGTTGATGCCTAGCTGGGTCCCGGCCTTCGCCGGGATGATGTGAAATCATGCTAGATTTCTGATCCGTCGCGATGACGTCTAGGCGTGCCCTGCGATGCATGACGCTTGTTCGAGGATGGATCGAGTCTTTGCCCGATAGGGTGCGCCACGGTCCGGAGCCCGCACGACGATAAAGCCCTTCTTTGCGGCAATCGTCTGATCGGCATCGGCGCTTTGGTGAACCTCGGCGGACAATCCGAGAAAGCGATCGTCAGCGGGAATGATCGACAGGTTGATCGTCGTCTCGCGGTCGGCGGACGCCGCAGCGAAGTAGAGGCTGGTGCCGTCCGGCGCATAGACACCGACCGTCCAACCAAGATCCGGCAGCAGGGCGTGAACGCGCATCGACGTATCTGCGGTATCGAATGGGCAGAAGGCGTAGCGTGCGTCCGGCGCCAGATACGGCAGCAACGCCTGCTGCGGCGACACGGGATCGGCGATCGTCATCGTGTTATGCGGCAACAGTCGCGCGATGCGTGCGTAGGCCGTGCCCTGCTGCTTGTTGACGGCGGCAAACGTCGTCACGATGTGCACGATCGTCGCCGCCAGCAGGAAGATCACCAACAATCGCCAATCGATGCGCCGGAGGAAGCTCATGAGCAATCCTCGCGCTCAATGACCGGCAGCCGCTTGTTGCGTTCGGCGCGCTGCTCGTCGGATAAGCCGTTCGCCGGATCGAGCACGGTGAAGACAAGCACGAGACGGCCGGCGCCGCCCGTCGGAATCCAGTTGCCCGGACGCGCATCGCGACCGAGCGTCACGACGAACGATCCGTCGGGATTGGGCGCAATCGTATCAGCGGTGAAATCGTATCGTTCGGCGTCGTTCGGAATGAGCCGGCCACGCGCATCGAAGACGGCGAGGCTCCACCACAGACCCGGCAGGCTCATGCCTTCGATTTTATAATTGCACGACGAATGAAGCCGCGCGCCCTGCATGTCGGTTCGCGCTTCGAAGGTGCCGGCGCTGTCGGCGGAGATGCGGAGCTTGCCGCTCGAAGCGAGATGCGCCCGCGTGTACGGATCGGCGGCGTCGCGGCCGAGGTCGCGCCAATGCTGCCAGGGTCCGTACATGTCGGCGGACAACGGCGATCCGCGCGCGATCATGTAGCGGCTCGACCAGACGCCGACTCCCGTCGCCAACGCCACCGTCAGGATCAGGCTGACGGCGCGGAACAGGATCGCGAAGATGCTGCGAATGAGCCCGCCGCTCGAAAGTCCGTCAGATGAGTCGAGCCCGATCGATACCACATCCGCCTCCTATCGCGTGCCCGGGTGGGCGCTCGTTGCGGACGACGGCGCGGTTGCGGAAAGGGCGGCCGGCACCGTCAGATCGTCTTTCGAAACATCGGAAAGCGAGGCGCGCCGGCCGGGCGGTTCGGTTGCTTTGTCCTTTGGTGGCTCCTGCGATGGACTGCCCGGTGGGGACTTCGCGCCGCCGGGTACGTCCGAGGCCGGAGACGCTGCCGGTTCGTCGGGTGCCCCCTCGGCTTTGCGAAGCGCGGCGACGATCGACTTCAGCACGGCGCGCGTCTTCTCGGGCATGATGCTTCCGGACTTGGAGTCGGATGCCTTCGGCGTATCGAGACCCGCCGCCACCTGCGCCGCCTTCAGCGTGGCCAGCCGCTGCTGTTCCTCGACCTGCCGCGGATGCGGAGCGAGCCCCGGGATCGTCGGAATGTTCATGTCGGTATGCGCCACCGTCATCAGATCGTGCCAGATCGGCGCCGCCTGATGGCCGCCGGTGACGCCGGCCCGCATCGGATGGTTGTCGTCGTTGCCGACCCAGACGCCGGCGACGTATTTGCCGGTGAAGCCCATGAACCACGCATCTTTGGGTCCGGTCGACGTTCCCGTCTTGCCCGCGACGTTGGTGAAATCGAGATTGGCGCGGCCGGCGGTGCCCTCCGTCACGACGCGGTTGAGCATGACGTTCATTTCTTCCGCGACCTTCTTGGACACGACTTGCTTCGGCGGCGGCTCGTCGCGCTCGCGGGAGTAGAGAAGGTCGCCTTTCGATGTCGTGATGTCGAGGATGCCATAGGGACGCGCGCTTTTGCCGTCGTTGGCGAACGTCGCGAAGCCGCCGGTATGTTCGAGCACCGTCATGCCGCCGTCGCCGAGCGCCATCGAGCACGTTTTCTTGACGCCCTCGATGCCGAGCCGCTTGGTCATTTCGATGACTTTGTCACGGCCGACGACGAACGAGAGTTCGGTCGCGACAGTGTTCAGCGACCGCGCCAGTGCTTGCCAGAGCGGCATCCGCATACCCGATCCGCCACGCCCGCCATAGTTCGACGGGCTCCAGCGTCCGCATGAGCGGGATGCGTCGCGAACGATGGTGTCGGGCGTGAAGCCGTTCTCCATCGCCGTCGCGTAAACGTAGACCTTGAACGACGAGCCGGGCTGCCGTTTCGCATGCGTCGCGCGGTTGAACTGGCTCTCGCCATAGTCCGGCCCGCCGACGATTGCCCGAACCTTGCCGTCGGGCTCCATCACGACGATGGCGCCGGAATCGAAATGGTCGGCGCGGCCGTTGCGTTTGAGCGCGGCGCTGAGCGCTTCTTCCGCCTGCCGTTGCAGCGTCAGATCGACGGTCGTCCGTGCGGTCAGAACGTACTGACCTTTTCCTTCGGCCAGTCTTTGGATTTCTTCATAGGCCCAATCGAGGAACCAGTCGGGGCTGCTCGTCATGCGGTTGTCGACGATCTTCGCCGGGTTCATGCGCGCGGCGTGAACCTGACCGGCCGTGTAGTAGCCGGCCTCGACGAGGTTATCGAGAACCTGATTGGTGCGGGCGCGTGACGCCGCCAGATCGACGAGCGGGGAAAATTTCGTCGGCGCCTTGAACAGGCCCGCCAGCATCGCGGCTTCCGCCATGTTGATGTCGCGCACCGACTTGCCGAAATAATACTGGGCCGCCGCTTCGACGCCGAACGTGCCGCCGCCCATGTAGGCGCGATCGAAGTAGAGTTTCAGAATTTGCCGTTTCGAGTATCGGCTTTCGAGCAGGAAGGCGAGGAACAGCTCCTTGATCTTTCGCTGCAGCGAACGCTCGGAGGAGAGAAACAAGTTCTTGGCCAGCTGCTGCGTCAACGTCGAGCCGCCTTGCACGACTTCGTTGGCCTGCACGTTCGTCATCAGCGCGCGCAGCGTGCCCAGGACGTCGATGCCATAGTGCTCGAAGAAGCGGCGGTCTTCCGTCGCCAGCGTCGCCTTGATCAGCACGTCCGGGATCTGATCGAGCGGCACGGCATCGTTATGCAGGATGCCGCGCTTGCCGATCTCGTTGCCGTTGACGTCAAGAAACGTGACGGCGTACTTGCCGGTCTGGAACTTGCTCTCGTCGAATTCCTGAAAGGCGGGAAGGGCGAGCCCGTAAAGAACGACGAAGCCGCCGAACAGCATCGTCAGACTTTCCGACGCGAACTCGTTCAGCAGCCGCCGCCAGCCGACCAGCTGGAAGCGTGCGAAATAGCTGGAGCCGGCGTTCCAATAGTCCTTGGTGCGCGACCAGCTCTCGCCGAGCGTCGCGTTGAGCTTGGAATCGAGAGCGAGCCAGTTAATGAAACGGTCGCGTCCGCCTTGCTTGAAGAACCAATCGTTCACGACCGCCGCCCTTTGCCCCGTCGCTCCGCCATGCCGCGCTTACACTTGTCACGCTTGCCATGCCGGACGCGGGAGCTTATGCCCCTTGATGACACCAATGTTGAGCACCAGACAACATGGCGCTTTGCAAGCACCAAATGCGGTGCGCCCCGTCGGATGCACCGCCAAATCCGCGGTGCCGACGTTAGGCGTCCCAAGACGACCAAATTGTGGTCAATTCGGCGGCGCTGGCAAGTGAAGAGCGAGACCTGATGTTGGACGGCGACAGCGATCCGTTCTGGAAGACGAAAACGCTTGATGAGCTGTCACGGGAGGAGTGGGAATCACTCTGTGACGGCTGCGGCCGCTGCTGCCTCGTGAAGCTCGAGGACGAGGATACGAGCGAAGTCTACACGACGCGGCTGGCCTGCGCCATGCTCGACGTCCGGTCTTGCCGCTGCAAGGACTACGCGAACCGCTTCAGCAAAATGCCGGACTGCCTCGAGATCGACGTCAAGCGGGCGCGCGAATTGTCGTGGCTGCCGGCGACGTGCGGCTATCGCATCGTCGGCGAGGGGCGCGACTTGCCGTGGTGGCATCCTCTCATTTCCGGCTCGCCCGAGACCGTGCACCAGGCGGGCATCTCGGTGAAGTCCTTCGCCATGAGCGAACGCCGTGTGAAGGAAGAGAACTACTGGAAATACATCATCCCCGATTTGGGTGATGGCGAGCCGTCTTAAGTGGCTTCGCGCTCTAGAACACGCGGCTTGCCGCACGCTCTATGAGATCCGTCTCAATGTCGTGCGGGACTGCGAAATAATCATAGAGACCGGACGCGGCCTCGCTTGCCAGAAATTCGCTTTCGGTCTCCAGAACATTGCCGACTACGTCGACGAGCGTGTAATTTTTGTCAGAGAAAAACGCCCATAATTCTTCCGGGGACGCGCCGAACTCCTTCAGGCAAATCATCCCGAGTTCAACGTGCACGATGGGCCGATGATGGACAATCGTACGCTCGGCACCCTTGAGCACCAATAGTTCGGCGCCTTCCACGTCAACCTTGATAAAGCGGCACCGGCCGTTCTCCGGTATGCAATCGTCGAGCCTTACCATCTCAAGCTGGCGAACAAGATTCGTCTCCATCTTCTTCGCGTCACTGCGCAGATCCTGCCGAAGACGGAGAGAGCTTTTGCCGGGGTCGGCTTGAACGAAGTTAAAAGATATAGGACCCCGCTTATCCCCCACGACACAGTTTCGAGCCGTGATAACCTCCGATAGCTCCGCCGATTTGGCTTTGCTTTCGAGAACGGCCAGCTTTTCGGCGATGGGTTCAAACGCGAACACGCGACCGCCGGGCCCAATGCAGCGAGCCATAGGGAGCGTGTGCTTTCCGGTATGCGCCCCGCAATCTACCGAAATATCGTTTGGCTGAAGAACCGACGTATAGACGCCGGTTATGACTTCTTCGAATTGAGCCGGAGCGTTCGGGTGCTGATCGCGAAGACGTTTATATTCGGCTTTGAAGTCCATGCCAAATTCCCCCGGCAGTGTGAAATCGTGGTTCAACCATGCGCCGAGAGAGATGTCCAGATTCCCTTCCGCCGGCCGCTTTCTTCCGCCAGATCAGTTCCACTGAGCATTAGTTCTTTTCAATCAACGCCGGCTTCTAACGGCGCTTGATGACGGTCTCGCAAGCTGCCCTGGATGGCCGGGTCAAGCCCGGCCATGACGTGAGTGAGAACAAGCTAAGGCGATCACCTTGAGCATCAGAAAACCAAAGCATTCGGCAAAAACTTATCCCCGGTGTCGCGGGCTGATTTATAATTGGATGGTTTGGGCTGGATATTGCCAATAACTGTAATAATTTCAGCGACTTATATCATTTTGTGAATTGACAGCGCGACGCTTCTCGGGCATCATCTCTGTATAACGCGGAAAGTGTGAGGCGATGACTTCGCCGCTTTGATGTTGGTCGTTCCAGCCAACCGCGTTTCTCCAATTGAAATTCCGAAAAGGTGAGCGGCGCATGGCAGCGGCATCGAGCGTGCGGCGCACGGCGTGCGCCCGCGCAACGAAGAGCGCCGCGACCGTCGGCAAGACGGCAAAAGCGAAATCAAAATCAAAATCAAAATCCGCGTCAGCGAAATCCACGACGACGAAACGCACCAAAGCCGACGCGACGCGCAAGGCTGTGATCGAAGTCGAAGAAAGTCCCACGAACGCTCCGGCATCCGCGAAGGCCGCGCGTGTGCTTGGCGGCACGATGGCGGAAGGCGGGTCGCTGAGCGCCGACGAAACGAGCCTGTGCGCTGCAGCCGGCTCGACGAAGGAGAGTCGCAGCGCGCAATCAACAAGCCCGTGTCCGGCGGCCGGCTCGCGGAACGCGAGTCGCCGGACACAAACAAAAACCGCGCCAACAAAGAAGACTCTCGTGCAGCGTGTCTACAACACGATCGACGGTGAGCTGACGAAGCTCGAAAAGCAAAAAGGGCTGACTTCGCAGGATCGCGAGCGCGCCTCGCGGGCCTTGTCGCAAATGGTCAATGCTCTGGAGAAAGCAGTTGAGATGCAACGTGAGATGACGAAGACGAAGACGAAGACGAAGACGAAGACCTCGGGAGGCGGCGCCAAGAGCAGGGAATCGCTCGCTCATGCGGAAGACCTACGCCGCGAAATTGCGGAACGCCTTGAACGCCTCAATCGCAAGCGGGCGGCTCCCCGAAGTTCTGAATGAGTTGAGCGCCGCCGAACTGGAATTTATCGCGCACGACTGGCAGCTGTGGGCGCGCGATGAACAGCTTGCGCCTGAGTCTCTGTTGGGCGCTTCCGACTCGCGTTCCGCGAGCCGGCCGGAAGCGCCAGTCGTATCGCCGGCTGCGTCGGCTGTCGCGCCGAGCTCTTTCCGCGAGTCCGCGCCTTGCGGCCGGCTCTGCGAA
>DATLJG010000495.1:0-17331 GCA_035538995.1 Hyphomicrobium sp.
ACCGCTGTACTTGCCATTCCAGATTTCGGTGATGCCGATCTCGTCGTAGTAGTGGCTGTTCTGCGTATTGTTGGAGAAGCAATCGTGCGCTTCTTCCGGATCGTGCAGCAGAACACCGAGCTTCATGCGCTCACCGGCCAGTTCGCCATAAGAGAGCGAACCGAGGCCCGTCAGGATCGTCGAAAGCTGCGCCGACTCGTCCTGCTGTTCGAGGGCTTTGCGCGCCGCGCCGTCCGGCTTCCAGTCTCCGACCATCTGCTGCAGATCGTCGATCAGCAGCGAGCTTGCGGCCTTGAGGTAATCGCGGCGGCGGTCGCAGTTCTTATGCGTGCAGTTCTTCAGGTCGTAGTCCGATGCCGGACGCTCGCCCGCACCCGGATTCGTGCCGTGCAGGTTCTGACCCCACAGCAGAAATTCGATGGCATGGTATCCGGTGCCGACGTTCGCCTCGACGTCGAGGGCGCTGTTCAGCTGAGAAATGACGTCCTTGTCGATCTTGCTCGCATCGAGAACCTTCGGCCCGAGGCGCACCGACTTGTTGGCGATGATGTCGGCGGTGTACAGCGGATTCTCCGGCCTCGAGTCGCCGTAGCGCTCTTTATCGACGTAATCGATCAGCCCTTCGTCGAGCGGCCACGAATTGACGTTGCCTTCCCAGTCATCGACGATCTTGTTGCCGAACCGAAACCCTTCGGTCTGCATGTAAGGTACGCGCGACGCCTTCCAGGCATCCTGCGCCGCCTTCTGCGTCGTGGCGTTCGGATCGGCCAGGAACGCATCGATCGCCGTGTCGAGATCCTTCGCCTTGGCAAGCGAGTCGGAGTACATCGCTTCGGCGACGTCGCCGTAGTTTTTCATAATGTCTTTGACGGACGGTGCATCGGCCAAAGCCGGACGGATGGAAGCTGCTCCTGCAAGCGCCAGTCCCGTCGCGCAGGCCAAAGCAATGGCCTTGTTTAACATCATCGGTTCTCCGTGATATGAGCTCTGGCGATTTTGACTCTCAAACGGACGATCGCCTACTTAATTATTTACGGCCGTGGTATACATTAGGCCCCTGAGCCACTGTCAAGTGAACTCCGTGTAAACGGTGGCGGCCACCGGCGAAGCAGCCCTTGCCACGCCCATGCGAGTTGTGAAACAAGCGGGTTGACGGACTTTTGAGCCGCGGCCGCGCGGCCGCAGGTATCCAATATGCGCTTGACGAAGCAAACCGGTCACGCAATTCGAATTCTGATCGATTGCACCCTGGCCAAAGACCAACTGGTAAAGGTCGCCGAAGTGTCGGATCGGCTCGGCGTAACCAAACAGAACGTCTTCAAGATCGTTCACATCCTCTCTCATGCCGGGTTCATTTCGGCCGTCAGAGGACCGAATGGCGGTATCCGGCTCGCAAAGCCGGCGGCCTCGATTCGCATTGGCGACATCGTCCGGGCGATCGAGGTCACGCGCGTAAAGGTGGACGGCGGCCACGGCCGAAAATCCCCCGATTCCGATCCGGCATCGATCAATGCCATGTTCGATCATGCGTTGAGTGCCTTCATCTCCGTTTTGGATCAGCATACGCTCGCAGAGCTCGCAACCCAGCGTTCACCCATCGGCATCTTTAGCGCCGACGATGGCAATCCGGCGGCTGGAAGCACACGCAGCGCCAAACCGCGCACCAAGAAGCCCGTAACTCGCACAGCGCGACGGAGCTGACACTCCGCCGAGGGAGCGATGGGGCTCATAAGACATTCTCAATCGCATGAACGTCCGGCGACCGATGAGGCAGGGCTTGCCGTCGCGTGCGCGATCGTAGCGCTGGCACTTGTGCCAGTTGGACTCTACGCCGGAGAGCCGCTGCGGCCAGCGATCTTCTTTGTATCTGGGTGCGCCGCCGGTGCCGCAGCCATTTTGGCATGGAGACGTCATGCGGCGCGGATAAATGCGGGCGAATCGAAAACGACCCGCACGAGTTCCAGCACGATGCATTCTGAAGCAGACATTGTCGCCGCAATGCCCGACCCGGCGATCATCCTTCATCGCACAATGGGCGTAACGACCTACAATGACGCGGCACGCTCGGTTTTCGAAAGGCTGAGCCGGGGTCAGGCGCTCGAATATCTCAACCGCGACCCCGAGTTCATCGCCGCCGTCATAGGCGTCTTCGAAACCGGCCAAAAACAGATAGCGCGATTTGTCTCGGCCAACCGCCGCGGGCAACGCCTTCTCGCCACCGTCACGCCGCTTGGCGACGGCGCCGACCGATCCGTAACCACGGTGCTCATCACTGTCCATGATGAATCCGAACAACATCGCCTGTTGGCGATGCGCACCGACTTCATCGCCAACGCCAGCCACGAATTGCGCACGCCGCTCGCCTCCGTTCGCGGCTTTATCGAAACGCTGCAAGGACCGGCGCGCAATGACGAGGCGGCCCGCGCGCGCTTTCTCGCGATCATGGCGGAGCAGGCCGAGCGCATGACGAGGCTCATTGACGATTTGCTTCTGCTCAGTCGCGTCGAAGAGAAGGCGAACCTGAAACCAACGGGCGAAGTCGATCTCGACGCGCTGCTCAAGGACGTCGTGCGAGCGATGGCGGCGACAGCGGCCGAACGCGGCATGTCGATTTCGATTGCCGCAACGACACCACAACTGCTGACAAAGGGCGATCGCGACGAGTTGTTTCAGGTGTTTCACAACCTCATCGAAAATGCCGTCAAATACGGCCGCGATGGCGGATCGGTAAAAATCGAGAGCGCCGAAGCCACCGATCGTTCCAAAAACGCCCCTCGCCGCATAGCCGTGACGATTTCCGATGATGGCCCCGGGATCGCTCCCGAGCATTTACCGCGACTGACGGAGCGGTTTTATCGGGTCAGCGCCGAGCATAGCCGCCGCATCGGCGGCACGGGCCTCGGCCTGGCGATCGCCAAACACATCCTCAACCGGCACGAGGGCGAAATGTCGGTCGATTCAGTCATCGGCTCCGGCACCACCTTCCGGGTGATCTTGCCTGCCGCGAATACTAAAACATAATCATAGACTTACGCTGTCACAAATCTATAGCATCAGGAGCCTACAAGATCGGCGCGCTCCGTGACGGAGTTGTGACGGTCTCGCTTCCAAAGATGAGATGACCCTCGCAGCACTCACGCGGATGCCGGGCCTCTACGATCCGCGCGGAAGACCACCCCGCGCGATGGAAAGGCAAGATAGAACAATGAGTTAACGTTTCACACAGACGTGACTTAAGTGACTTACAGAATGCGCGCCGAACCGGGGAGTTCGGTGAATGGAGTGGCATCAAGCCCCCGTTGATAAGGAGATTACGAGTGAAACAGTCTTTGATTGCGCTTTTCGCGGCGCTGACGGCAACCGCCGCCGCGACTGCCCCGGTGAAAGCCGACATTTCGGGCGCCGGCGCGACGTTTCCATATCCGGTCTACGCCAAGTGGGCCGATGCCTACAAAAAGCAGACGAACGTCAAACTGAACTATCAGTCGATCGGCTCGGGCGGCGGCATCAAGCAGATCACGGCTAACACGGTGACCTTCGGCGCTTCCGATATGCCGCTCTCCGGCGACAAGCTCGAAAAGGACGGCCTCGTCCAGTTCCCGACCGTCATGGGCGGCATCGTTCCGGTTGTCCACATTGACGGCGTCAAAGCCAACGATCTGGTTTTCGACGGCCCGACGCTCGCCAAGATCTATCTCGGCGAAATCACCGCCTGGGACGACCCGGCGATCAAGAAGCTCAATCCTGACGTCAAACTTCCTTCCGAAGCCATCGCCGTCGTTTCGCGTTCGGACGGTTCGGGTACGACGTTCGTCTGGACCAACTACCTCTCGAAGGTCAGCCCCGATTTCAAATCGAAGATCGGCTCGAACACGTCCGTGCAGTTCCCCGTCGGCATCGGCGCCAAGGGTAACGAAGGCGTCGCCAACAACGTCATGCAGACGAAGGGCGCCATCGGCTACGTTGAATACGCCTATGCCAAGCAGAACAAGCTCGCCAACACGCGCCTGATCAACAAGGCCGGCAAGGCTGTTGCTCCGGTCATGTCGGCTTTCCAGGCTGCTGCTGCCAACGCTGACTGGAATTCGGCGCCGGGAATGGGCGTCGTTCTGACGGAGCAGGAAGGTGAGGCCTCTTGGCCGATCACCAACCCGACGTTTATCCTGATGCACAAGAAGGCAACGAACGTCGCCGCTGCCAAAGAAGCTCTGAAGTTCTTCGAGTGGGCTTACGACAACGGCTCCAAGATGGCCGAAGAACTCGACTACGTTCCGCTGCCGCAGACGGTTATCGCCCAGATCAAGAAGAACTGGGTTCAGATCGTAGGCGACGACAACAAGCCTCTCTTCGCTTCGAACCAGCAATAATCCAAAAATTGGGAGACGCCCCAACCAGGGCGTCTCCTGCCTGACGGCAAATACGCGCGATTGGTCCCCGTCCGTGGAGCAGAATTTTGAGTTTCCTGGCCGATTTGCAAACATCTCCTTCTGCTTCGCCAACTGAACGGCGCAGCGTCCTCGCAAGCCTGCGAAGAACAGACCTGTTCTTCCGCTACCTCACGCAGTCGTCGGCCTATTTCGTCCTCGTCCTGCTGACCGCAATCTTCGCTTCGCTGGTCGCGGGTGGATATCTCGCCTTCGAGACATTCGGATTGAACTTCCTCACGACGGAAGTCTGGAATCCGGTCACCGAACAATTCGGCGCACTCGCCCCGATCTACGGAACGGTCGTGACGTCGGCGATTGCCATGCTCGTCGCCGTCCCGATCAGCATCGGCATCGCCGTCTTCCTGACCGAGCTTTGTCCGAAACCGCTACGCCGGCCGATCGGCATCGCCATCGAGTTGCTCGCCGGCGTTCCCAGCATTATCTACGGCATCTGGGGCCTGTTCTTTTTCGCGCCGTTTCTCCAGCGCTACGTTCAGCCGGAACTGATCGCGACCTTCAAGGACGTTCCGGTGATGAGCACCCTGTTCGCGGGTCCGCCCTACGGCATCGGCATTCTCACGTCCGGGCTCATTCTCGCGATGATGGTCTTGCCGTTCGTCACCGCCGTTTGCCGCGACGTCTTCGAAACCGTGCCGACGGTCCTCAAGGAAGCCGCTTACGGCATGGGATGGACGACACGCGAGGTCGTGAAGAACGTCGTTATTCCCTATACCCGCGTCGGCATCATCGGCGGCGTCATGCTCGGCCTCGGCCGCGCGCTCGGCGAAACGATGGCCGTGACCTTCGTCATCGGCAACGCCCACCGCATCTCCGGTTCGATCATGGCGCCTGGAACGACGATCTCGGCCGCGATCGCCAACGAATTCACCGAAGCCGTCGGCGACATCTATACTTCATCGCTGATCGCGCTCGGTCTCATCCTCTTCTTCATCACATTCATTGTTCTCGCCATTGCGCGGCTGATGCTGCTTCGCATCGAGAAGAAAGCGCAGGCGTGACATGGCATTCGATCGCATCCGCTACCAACGCCGAAAATTGAGAAGCAGCATCACCATCGGCCTGTGCTGGGGAGCCGCCGGAGTAGGCTTGACCATCCTCGCCTTCATTCTCGCGACGCTGCTTTACAAGGGATTGGCCGGGTTCGGACTGAATGTCTTCACCGAGATGACGCCGCCTCCCGGCAGCGACGGCGGCCTGCTGAACGCCATCGCCGGCAGTCTCATCATGACCGTCATCGGCGTGATCGTCGGCACGCCGATCGGCATTCTCGCCGGAACGTACATGGCGGAGTATGGCCGTTACAATAAAGTCAGCTCCGTCATTCGCTTCATCAACGACATCCTGCTCAGCGCACCCTCTATCGTAACCGGCCTGTTCATCTATGAGCTGCTGGTCCGCCCGATGGGCCACTTCTCCGCGATCGCTGGATCGGCTGCGCTCGCGACCCTCGTCATCCCGACGGTCGTGCGGACGACGGAGAATATGCTTCTGCTGGTGCCCAACACCCTGCGCGAGGCATCGACGTCGATCGGTCTGCCGCAGTCGATCATGATCCGCAAGGTTGCCTACAAGGCGGCACGCGCGGGAATGGTCACCGGCGTGTTGCTCGCCATCGCCCGCATCAGCGGCGAGACCGCGCCCCTGCTCTTCACGTCTCTCAACAATCAGTTCTGGAGCACCAATCTCAATGCTCCGATCGCAAGCTTGCCTGTGGTCATCTTCCAGTACGCATTGAGCCCCTACGAGGATTGGCAACGCCTCGCCTGGACGGGTGCGCTGTTGATTACCGCAGCGGTCCTCACTCTCAGCATTCTCGCACGTTGGTTCGGTTCTTCGAGGTCCCCACAATGAATGTTATGTCGAAGGACGTGGATTCGGCTCTCACGGAAAAAATTTCGGTTCGTGACCTGAAATTTTTCTACGGCTCCACGTTGGCCCTGAAAACGATTTCCATGCCGCTGTACGAACGGCAGGTGACGTCCTTCATCGGACCGTCCGGTTGCGGCAAGTCCACCCTGCTGCGCGTGCTGAACAGGATGTACGACCTTTATCCGAACCAGCGGGCCGAGGGTGAAGTCATCTTCGACGGCGAGAACATCCTGAGCCCGCGTCAGGACTTGAACCTGCTGCGCTCGCGCATTGGCATGGTGTTCCAGAAACCGACACCCTTCCCGATGTCGATCTACGAAAATATCGCCTTCGGTATTCGCCTCTACGAACGCCTGCCGAAATCCGACATCGACGATCGCGTCGAGACGGCCCTTCAGAAGGCAGCGCTCTGGAAAGAGGTGAAAGACAAGTTGCACAGCAGCGGCTTGAGCCTTTCAGGCGGCCAGCAGCAACGCCTCTGCATCGCACGCACCGTCGCAATCCGCCCCGAAGTCATCCTGTTCGACGAGCCGTGCTCCGCGCTCGACCCGATCTCGACCGCCCGGATCGAAGAGCTCATCGACGAGTTGAAGAACGATTTCACCATCGCGATCGTCACGCACAACATGCAACAGGCCGCTCGCGTGTCTCAGCGCACCGCGTTCATGTACCTCGGCGAGTTGGTCGAATTTGGCGACACGAGGACGCTTTTCACAAATCCGACGGACAGCAGAACCCAGGACTACATCACCGGCCGCTTCGGCTAGCGATCGGCTCCAGAGGTCAACCGCATTTCAGGACTGACTTAAATGAACGAACACACCGTCAAGTCATACGAAGAAGAGCTGAAGCTGCTCGACCGCCGCATCACCCAGATGGGGGGCTACGCTGAAAAGCTCCTGGTGCAGGCGATGGACGCCCTCGAACGCCGCGACCCGAAACTCGCCGAAACCGCCGTTTCGAGCGATGCCATTCTCGATCAGCTCGAACGGGAAGTTCAGGAGCAGGTCATCTTGATGATCGCGCGCCGTCAGCCGCTCGCCAACGATCTTCGCCATATCATGACGGTGTTGAAAATCGCCGGCGACTTGGAGCGCATCGGCGACCTCGCCAAGAACATCGCCAAGCGCGCTCTGGCCGTCGCCAGCGAAGCCTATCCCAAGCCGCTGATGACCGGCATGCGCCATATGACGGAGATGGTCCAGAACCAGCTCAAAGACGTGCTCGACGCCTTGACGACGCGCGACGCCGACAAGGCCATGAAGGTCTGGCACAGCGATCAGCAAGTCGATGCGATGTACAATTCCCTGTTCCGCGAACTCCTGACCTACATGATGGAAGATCCGCGCAACATCGGTCTGTGCACGCACTTCCTGTTTGGCGCCAAGAATATCGAACGCATCGGCGATCACACGACGAACATCGCCGAGAACGTCTATTATCTCGTTCATGGCGTGCCGCTCGCGGACGATCGCCCGAAAGGCGACCAGACGTCCTCGACGCTGATCACGCCGCGACAGTGAGCGTTGCGAACACAAGGGACTGAAGCGACAGACCATGCCCGCCAAGATCATCGTCGTTGAAGACGAAGCCCCGCTCGCGGAGCTTTTGAAATACAATCTTCAATCGGAAGGCTATGAAGTCATTCATGCCGCCGACGGGGAAGAAGCCGAGCTGCTTTTGGCCGAGCAGAGCTTCGATCTCGCGATCCTCGATTGGATGATTCCGAAAATTTCGGGCATCGAACTCTGCCGCCGGTTACGCAATCGCGGGGAAACGCAAAGCCTGCCGATCATTCTGTTGACGGCGCGCGGCGAGGAAGCCGACCGCGTACGCGGCCTGACGACCGGGGCCGACGATTACGTGACCAAGCCGTTCTCGGTGCAGGAGCTGATGGCCCGCATCAAGGCGCTGCTTCGCCGTTCCGCGCCCGAACGCATGAGCGACATCCTCGTCTCGGGCGAAATCACGATGGATCGCGGTGCGCACAAAGTCATGCGCGGCATCCGCGAGGTGCGCCTCGGGCCGACCGAATACCGTATGCTCGAAGTCTTCATGGAAAGCCCGCGCCGCGTGTTGTCGCGCAGCCAGCTACTCGACCGCGTCTGGGGGCAATCCTCCGAAGTCGATGAGCGCACGGTCGATGTCCACATCGGGCGTCTGCGGAAATCCTTGATCCGCGGCAACGAAAGCGACCCGATCCGCACCGTTCGCGGCGCCGGATACGTTTTCGATGGCCGGGAAGCCGAAGCCTCGGCCACCTGACGGTATCGGAAACCCACGCATCGCGCCGCGGGCATCAACTCTCCGCGTTCAGGCAACTCGTCAAGTTGTGCGCCAGCCCGCGCATCAGCGTGAAATAAAGGTCCGGGTCGGGTTTTAACATCACACCCTCGGCGTCGAGTGTTCCGCTACGCGCCTTTGTTCCTTCCGTCACAGCCTGGACGAGCCTCGGTTGAAAATCCGGCTCGCTGAACACGCAGACGGCGCCGAGAGATTCAATCTTCTGGCGAACCTGCGTTAGCCGCCGCCCGCTCGGAGGAACATCCGGACTGACCGTGATCGAGCCGGCAGCACTCAATCCAAAATGGCTCTCGAAATACTGCGTGGCATCGTGAAAGACAATGAACGGCTTGTTGTGCACACGGCTCAGCTCCGCGCTAAGCTCGTGGTCAAGTCCATCAAGACGTTTGTCGAGCGCCGCCGCGTTTGACGTGAATTTAGCAGCATATTCGGGATAACGGGATGCAAGCGTCTTGGTCACGGCCGCAACGATCGCCTTGGCGTTTTGCGGATCGAGCCAGATATGACCATCCTTACCCTCCTCGTCATGATCGCCATCGTCTTCGGCGTGCGTGGCGTGATCGGCGTGAGCCTCCGCGCCGTTATGCCCATGCACGTGCGGTTCGAACGTCCCGCCGTGCCGCTGGTCGAGCAACGTCAGACCGGGAGCATCGGCCAAGGTCAGAATCTTGACGTTGGCAGGAAGAGCTTCCGCGATTTTTCGCGTGAATGGTTCGAGAGCATCCGAGACGCGAATAAACACGTCCGCATCGTTGATCGCTCTCGCCGTCGAGGGCCGCAACGTAAACGTATGCGGCGAGGCGGAGCCATCGACCAGCAACGTCGGAGTTCCGACCCCATTCATCACCTCGCTGACCAGTGCATGAATAGGCTTGATCGTAACGACGACGTTCGGCGTCTGCGTCTCGGCGGCGGCGAGTGACCCGCTGAAGCTCGCCAACAACACAAAAAAAGCAGTTCTGGTCCCGGCATTCCGCAACATCGTCGTCAAACCCCGCCATCAAATTGTTTGAGAATGTATAATATAACGAATACTTTGAAGGTTCGACAAGGTTCTGATTTCGTTTGCCGCGGCTTCCTGCGCGCGTATTCCCCGTGTCGCATTGTCGCCACGTTCACCACGCCAACGTTACGCGCCCCGGCAGTTCAGCCCCAGTGAATTTTCGTAGCAAACCCTAGAGGCCCGCACGTGATTTGGAATGCCGCACGATATGCCGGTTTGCTGATTGCGCTCGCCACGATGACGGCGGCCGGACCGGCATCGGCGCACCCGCACATGTGGATCACGTACAAAATGACGGTCGACTATAAAGACGGCATGGTCACCGGAGTCGATCACGTCTGGTCATTTGACGAAGCCTACACGGTGATGGCGCTCGAAGGACTGGATACCAACAACGATGGCAAATACGACCAGACTGAGCTTGCCCCGCTGTTGAAGGTCAATATGGATGGCCTGAAGGAGTTCAACTACTTTACCCTCGCCAAACTCGGCACCGAGGAACTGGACTTTTTGCCGCCGACCGACGCCCGGCTTGACTACAATCAGAACAAGGTGCTGAGCCTCCATTTCCATTTGACGCTTGCGAAGCCGGTTTTCGCCGATGCTCAAGGATTGACCGTCGCCGTCTTCGATCCCTCGTATTTCATCGATTTCGAACCGGAGAAAACCGACGCGATAAAGCTCGCCGCCGCGCCGCCGGGATGCAGCGCCGCGCTGCTCGATCCCGACGCTGAAAAGATCGACGCCCAGGCTAAGAAACTCGGCGACTCGATTGCCCAGCAACTCGGAGGCGCCGCTGTCGGATTCGGCAGTTACAAGACCGTTGCCATCAGCTGTAAAAAATCCTGATCGCGTTTCGTGCGTTCTATCGAAGGGACGCTGCCGCGCCCCGTATCGATTCGAAACAAACATTAACTAGGCCTTTAAGTTTTCATTTCGTCCCGGCGACGCCGCTCTAGAAAGTAGGCGGTCGCCTCGCGCGCTTTGGTTGGAGAAATCCCATGCGCATAATGTTCGCTGCATCGCTTTTCGCGCTTCTGCTGCTGGTGCCGCCGGTTGCGTCTCGCGCCGGCCTCGACATCGGCGCCACACCGACACCGACGAGCGCCTACGAGCTTGTCGTCGTCGAAGCCGAAGGTTGCATTTACTGCGGACTGTTCCGTCGCGACGTCCTGCCCGCCTATTCGACGTCCGAACAGGGCAAGGAGATGCCGGTGCGGTTTGTCGACGTCAACGACATCGAGCAAGCGCATCTCGACTTCAATTCTCCCGTCGATATCGTTCCCTCGTTCGTCGTCGTGAAATCGCAACACGAAATCGGGCGCATCTCGGGTTATGTAGGACCTGAGAACTTTTTCCGCTCGATTAACTATCTGCGCGCCTCGGCGCCCTGATCGGCCTCCTCGACAGCGAGAAAAATACGCTTTCGTTCATCCTTTCGCAGCAAATCCGGCCTTCTCGGCTCGCATTCGCATGTCTCGGCCGTTAATGTCGCAGGGCCTGCGCACCTGGCAAGACGCGGGACGTTGAAAGAGGAATAGGCCTATGAGCGACAACTACATTGACGACGTCAAACGCTACCAGCCGAACGCCGACGAGAAAGCCGTTGCGGCCATCGTCAAGCACCTGGGCATCGCCCTCAAAAGCGCCGACGCATCCCTCGTTTCATGTTCGAGCAAGGACGAATTGGCCCGCGTCCGCGATAGCTGGCTGAAAAAGAAACTCGGACTGACCGATGATGAGGCCAAGCTCGACAAGTTGATCGCCGACGTCTGCGCCACGATGAAGGGCGACACACGAAAGCATCGCGTCACGTTTTACTATCTTGTCGCCGAAAAGGCCGGGAAGCTCGCAAGCCTCGCCGGCGCCTAACACGTCCACGGCAGCCGCCGGCCAGCCATTTAGGCTGCTGCGGCTTTCGCCGTTTCGGCTGTTTCCGCGATATAGCTCATCGCAGCTGCGACGCCGCCCTTCTGATAGGGGATGCCGGCAATCTCGAAGCCCATCTCGACTCCGGTCAGGGCTCCGAGAACGGTGAGTTCGTTGGTGTCGCCAAGGTGGCCGATGCGGAAAGCCTTGCCAGCCAGCCTGTTCAAACCCGTGCCGAGCGACATGTTGAAATTATCGAGCACGATCTTGCGGTAGGCGTCGGCGTTATGCCCGTCCGGCACAAGCACCGTCGTCACGGCAGGCGAGTAGTATTTCTCGTCCCGGCACTGGATCTCGAAACCCCATGCCTCGACCGCCCGGCGCGTCGCTTCGGCGAGACGCTCGTGGCGCACGAACACGTTCTCGAGACCTTCGTCGTTGATCAGGTCGATCGCCTCGGCGAGGCCGTAGAGCAGCCCCGTTGCTGGCGTGTAGGGGAAGAAGCCGTTCGAATTGTTCGCGAGCATATCGCTCCACGAAAAGTACGAGCAGCGAAGCTCGGCCTTCTTCGACGCTTCGATCGCCTTGGCGCTGACGGCGGTGAACGACAGCCCCGGCGGCAGCATCATGCCCTTCTGTGAACCGGAAACGGTGACGTCGATGCCCCACTCGTCGTGACGCAGGTCAGCGCACGCGAGGCCCGAGATGCTGTCCGTCATCAGCAACGCTGGATGCTGCACGGCATCGATCGCCTTGCGCACCTCGTCGAGGCGGCTGAGGCAGCCCGTCGATGTTTCGTTGTGCACGACGCAGACGGCCTTGATCTTGTGGCCTTTGTCGGCGCGCAGCGCCTTTTCGATGAGGTTCGCGTCGGCGCCGATGCGCCAGTCGGTCGGTATAACCTCGGGCTCGAGTCCGAGACGCGCCGCCATGGCCGCCCAGAGCACGGCAAACTGGCCCGTCTCGCACATCAACACCTTGTCGCCGGGCGACAGCGTGTTGGTCAGCGCCGCTTCCCACGCACCCGTCCCGGACGAGGGATAAATGATGACGTGACCCTGCGTCTTGAAGATGCCCTTGATGCCGGAGAGCACGCGCCGGCCGAGCTGCTGGAACTCGAGGCCGCGATGGTCAAGCATCTGACGCGACATCGCAGCCAGGATTCGTTCCGGCACCGGCGTCGGCCCGGGAATTTGCAAGAAATGCCGGCCGGGGCGGCGAGGCTCTCTGGTCATTTCGTCCTCAGGGGTCTTATGTAAAATGCGTTCTGGCCGGTGTCCTAGTACGCCCGTGCGCCGGACACAATTGGCAGAAGAGCCCACTTGCCCGCTTGCACAGCGCTTTTTGTCTCGGTAGCCCGCAAGAAAGCCGGGCTCTTCGACCGCAAGGCGGCATCATCCGGGCAGGATCTTGCTACTTTCCTGAGCCTGAGACATCAAACGGCAATCGAAATTCGGCCGATTTCCTGGGAATAGACGCATATGAGCCATAGCAAACCCGACCAATTGACGGCGGCCGAGGCCCGGCGGGAGCTGCAAGCCGGCCGGCTGACCTCGGAAGCCCTCGTCACCGCGTGCCTGGAACGGATATCCGAACGGGACGGCCAGGTCGGCGCCTGGACAGCCCTCGATTCGGCCAGGGCGCTGGACGCCGCCCGGGCCAGCGACGCGCTGAGAGCCGAGGGCCGTCCTCTGCCGCCGCTCGCGGGCATTCCCGTTGGCGTCAAGGACATCGTCGATACGAAAGACTTCCCGACCGAACTCGGCTCCGAGGTCTTCGCCGGCCGCCGCCCCGAAACCGACGCGGCAATCGTTGCGCAACTGAAGGCGGCGGGCGCCATCATTCTTGGCAAGACAGTTACGACCGAGCTTGCCTTCTTCGGTCCGGGCAAGACACGCAACCCGCACGACCCGACGCGAACGCCGGGCGGCTCGTCATCGGGCTCCGCCGCGGCGGTCGCGGACCATCAGGTGCCGCTGGCTATCGGGACGCAGACGGCAGGGTCCACGATCCGCCCGGCGTCCTACTGCGGCGTCGTCGGCTTCAAACCGACATTCGGATACACGTCCCGCACCGGCGTTCTCGCGCAATCGGCGCCGCTCGACACCATCGGCGGTTATGCGCGCTCCATTGAAGATATCGCGCTGCTCTTCGACGCCATCAGCGCATTCGATGCTTCCGACGTCGACATGCCTTCCGCCGCCAGACCTTCGCTCATCGAGGCGCTGCAGGAACCGGCGACACGCACCCCAAGATTTGCATTCATCAAGACCCCGGCCTGGCCGCAAGCCGATGCCGCGATGAGGGCAGCATTCGAAACGTTCGCCAATGGCTTCGGAGCCCGTGCGGAAGTCGTCGAGACGGAATTGCCGCCGGATTTCGAAAGCATCCTGCGCCTGCCGCAGATCGTCCAGTTCTACGATATTGCGCGCAACTACGGACCGATCGCCGATGCCAATCCCGATCGCGTCTCGGCAAAGCTTAAGGAAATTATCGCCGAAGGGCGGACATTTTCGGCTGCCGATTACGCGGCAGCGCGCGCCGACCAGGAAAGCCTCTACGAAGTTTTGAAGCCCGTCATCGACGGTTACGACGCCATCCTGACACCCGCCGCCACTGGCGCAGCATTGATCGGATTGGGTGGCACCGGCAGTCCGATGTTCAATGCCCTGTGGACCTATCTCGGCATGCCGTGCATCTCGCTGCCCCTGCTGAACGTCGACAACCTCCCCGTCGGCGTACAGCTGGTCGGCACGCGCGGCAACGACGCCGGACTCCTCCGCGCCGCGAACTGGTTGATGCAGGAACATCAGCGCACGGCGTAACCCTTGGTACCGTTCGGGGTTATACGCGTAGAAATCTCAACACCCGTCATCCCCGCGCAGGCGGGGATCCATCCAAGCATCGGCAAACAATAAAACATCGGCCCGGACAGATCCCGGCCTTCGCCGGGATGACGACTAGGTGGAACTGCCCGGCCACCTCACGACGATGTATTCGGATACAAAAATGGCCGGGAGCGACCCGGCCATTTCATGAAATCATGCTTGCGTGCAATCAAGCCAGCTTGAACGGCATGTCCTTGCCGGCAAAGAAGGCGTCGATGTTGTCGAGCGCTTCAAAGCCCATCTGATTGCGCGCTTCGATGGCCGCCGATCCCAGATGCGGGAACAGGAACGTGTTCGGCAGGTCGTAGTAGCCCTCGTTGATCTTCGGCTCGCCCGCGAACACGTCGAGACCCGCATAACCGAGGCGGCCCGACTTCAACGCCGCGATCATGTCGTCGTCCTTCACGAGATCACCGCGTGCCGTGTTCACGACGATGGCGCCCTGCGGCAGCTTCTCGATCGTTTCCTTGTTGAAGAAATAGCGCGTCTCGGGTGTCGAAGGCGCGTTGATCGAAAAGAACTGCGAAACCTTGAGCAAGCTGTCGAGGCTGTCGTGATACGTCGCGTTGTACTTCGCTTCGACTTCCGGCTTCGCCCGATAGATGTCGTAGTAATGAATATCCATATCGAAGCCGCGCGCCCGCTGCGCCAACGCTTGTCCGATCTTGCCGAAGCCGTAGATGCCGAGCTTCTTGCCGTCGAGCCGCTGACCGACGAGCTGCAACGGCTGCCAGCCGGGCCAGGAGCGCGTGCGGATCATCTTCTCGCCCTCCGAAGCGCGGCGTGCGGAGCCGAGCAGCAGCAGCATGGCGATTTCCGCCGTGGCGACTGTGACGCCGTGCGGCGCGTTACCGACTTTGATGCCGCGCGCCTTGCACGCTTCGAGATCGATATGGTCGAAGCCGATCGAATAGGTCGAGATGCACTTGATGTTGTCGGGGATCTTGTCGATCACGTCCTTGCGGCACTTCTCATTCAGCGTAATGAGCAGCGCATCGACGTTCTTCGCCGTCTCGAGCATTTCGTCGATCGTGATTTGCGGATCGTCCCCGTGTGCGATGACGTCATAGGAGGCACGGGCGCGCGCCATGGCGGCCTCGGGCAGAGGCCAAGTGATGAGGATTTTCTTTTTCGACATGAGAATAAAGGTCTCCGGGCATCCAATTGCGTTCGCTGCCCGCTTGTGCCCGACCGGAGCGGACCTGACAAGCCCATCGGGCCAGCGCGCTGCATCGCAACCAGGCACGAAGCAACCCTTTATTCATCACGTTTGGCGCAACATACCGGCTAGGGCGGAGCCCGCCGCCTCACGTATTTCGCGTTTTCAGCCATGCGCACCTTTGTCGTCATTCTGGTATTATTGGCCAGCCTGAAAGTCTGGACCCAGGACCGCATGTACCGGTCCGTCATGGGCGACGCTCTCGTCACCGCCTATCGCGAGCGCGCCATCGAGGTGTGCCGCAAACAGACCGCGCAAAAAGCTCCTGCTGCCGCGACCAGCACCATCGCCTCCCTCTGGAGCGCCAGTTCCAGCGCCGAAGTCCGCTTAGGCGATCCTGATATCGACGTCGCCATCTGGGACACGCAAAATCCGCTCTGGGACCAGCGCTTCCGAAACCCGCACCTGATCCTGAGCGGCGCCGGCGAACCGGACGCCCACTGCGCCTACGATCTGCATGCCGGCGTCGTCACCTTGTCGCCCTGAGCCGCACGGTGAAGCAACGCCGCGAAAAAACGGCGGACCGCTCGCAACCCGTTCGTTAAGACCGCGTTAAACATCCACAACGCCCTATTCATCTTTACGCCGGACAATGACAGCGCGAATCGAAACAGCGCGCTTCCGGCGGATTGCCGTTCGCTTCGCGCGGACCGGGCATTGCGGATGCATGAACCCAACGAATCGGAAAATTGAAAAACGCCGCGGCAAAGGCCAACCTTTCGGCCTGCTGCGCGTCGCCGTTTACAAGCGCCTGAAAGCAGTCGCGGCCTTTCCGATCGTCGTTGCACTCGGAGCCGCGGTCGTCGCGTCCGCGCTTCCCAAACGTTACGAAGCGGTCGCGACCATTCAAATCGATCCGCGC
This sequence comes from Hyphomicrobium sp., assembly GCA_035538995.1. Lineage (GTDB taxonomy): Bacteria > Pseudomonadota > Alphaproteobacteria > Rhizobiales > Hyphomicrobiaceae > Hyphomicrobium_B. The sequence continues at coordinate 16,463 of DATLJG010000495.1, forward strand.
CAAAGATCGCAAAACGCAACAGCGACGGACGCAGAAAATCCGTACGCAAACCGTCCGACGATCGAGACGGAACTCAAAGACCTGCAGTCCGATCCCGTGATCCGCGACGCGATTGCATCGCTGCATCTCGATCGGGATCAGGAATTCAAGCCCTTCTGGTTGACGAGCGCCATCTCGAACCTGTTTGGCGCAAGACCGGACACCGACACGGAGACGGCGGTCCACGACCGGCTGTCGGTGTCCCGCCTGCGCAACACGCTGTTGGTCCACATCAGCGTCTCCTCCAGTGATCCGGTCAAATCGGCCCGCGTCGCCAATTCGATTGCCGACGCCTATTTGAAAGACGAAGCCGCCGATCAATGGTCGCTGCAATCGGCCGCTGCGATCATGGGCCAGATGTCCGGCAGCGAAACCACCGGCAGCGCCACGCCGACGCCCTCCGAACAAGTGTTTGAATCGCTCGTCGCGCGATACGGTCAAAACCTTGAGGTGCCGGGACCGCGTCTCGTCGCTCGCGCTGAGCCACCGGGACGGCCCGCATCGCCGAGGCGAAGCCGGATCATCGCAATCGCATTTGGACTGGGGCTCGCAGCGGCCATCGCCCTCGCCCTCATTCTCGAACTCCGATGCTCGGCACGCCATCGCGCCACACGCGCCGCAGCGACATTTGCGTGCCCGCATATGACGTCGCTGCCGATGATCCCGTCCGAACACAGCCTCACGTCGCGCGCCTGCCGGTTCGTGCTCGCGGAGCCGGGTGGAAGTTACGCGGAGGCCGTGCGCGGCACCTGCCGCGAGCTTGAAAAACGCCGTGGAGGCGCACCCTCTCGCCTGATCCTCGTCGTCTCTCCCTTAGCGGGCGAAGGCGC
>DATLJG010000496.1:0-14751 GCA_035538995.1 Hyphomicrobium sp.
GTCTTCGCACGCAGAGTCGAAATTCCGACGTCCAAGGCCTTTGCGATCGTCTTTTCCGCGACCCCGCGCTCAATGGCGCGCATGATCATCTTGTGTTCTTGCACAGTTGCGAGCCGGCTGATGTGCTTATTGTAAGTGAACGCCTCATCATCCGTGGCAATCAAGCAGACCAAGTGCGTATGGCCTAAATCCTTGCTCGCTTCCAATCGGAGGTGTCCATCGAGCATTAGGTACTTACCCGCGTGCGCCGAACGGACGACAACTGGCGGTTCAATGATTCCAAGCTCGCGAATTGATGAGCAGATTTGGCGATATTTAAAGCCCTTTTTTACGGCGACGGCGATTTGATGCAACGGCGCAATTGCGTCGATCAAGATACGTATGGTCTTGCGCTCAAAACTGATTTTCAGAGGGCCTCGGGGTTTGCTGCTCATGGTGCGGACACCACTCCGGCTTCAATCCTGGAAGCTAGAGCTTTGGGAAGAGTCTCCAGCCCCTCGGAGTGAAGGAGGGACTGAAAAGCTTCATCATGAAATAACGTGCGTAAAGCCTGTGATGCGAAGATAAGCCTATCTTTGGTCGCGGTTGCCTTTCGTATCAGGACACGTTTGCGGTCCACATCTTCCTGGAATGTCTTTACGAGAGCGTGAGATGTTAAAGCGGGCTGCCTCTTCGCGTGCTTGGATTGCAGGCTCTTTCCGTATTGCCTGCGGCGATCAATCAGACGCTTGACGGCCATGAGCTTGCGGCCACGCAGAATTTTCTTTTCATAGGCCTGCGTGAGTGCTTTCTGAACGCCTGCATCGTCGGATTCGGCAATCTCCATGGCAACGCTTATTGGAATTTGACCGGCTTCGACTGCCTGCAAAAGGCGCTCTTCTCCTCGATCGAATAGGCGAACGAGATCGCTGACGTAGTTATCTGGATACCGAAGCGCGGCGGACGCAAGACCTTTCGACCGCGGTCATCTGCTCTACCGTCACCGGTCGCGTGTGGGAAATGCTGACCGCGCCAGGCGAACACGTGAATGCCGGAGAGGATCTCGTTCGCATGCTTGATTGTGCAAGCGCGACCGTGACTGCAAGCGTTAGCGAGACCGCCTATCAAAGATTGGACATCGGTCAGGCAGCCACGTTCCGCCCGCGCGACGGCGGCACAATACTGCACGGACAGGTCATTGGTTTAAACGGTCTTGGGGCCGTAACCTCAAACAGCGCAATTCAACAAAGTCAGCTTTCTCGCGAGCCCTATCACGTCACGCTGAAGTTTCCGGACCTCGCGAAAGGCGACGACTGCCGGGTGGGACGCTCGGGATTGGTGGAGCTCGACACTCCAGGCTTTGCATCCGCGATGCGCCTTTCCTCGATCTTCTGAGCGAGTCCGGACATGATCGGCACGGCAGGCATGAGCTATTGGGAGGCATTTCGCTCGGCTTTCCTCATCTTGCTCATCGCTATGGCGATCCTTCCGTGGTTCAATCGCAATAATACTTTCGTGCGCACTGCGGCCATCGCGCTTTGTCTCGTTCTCGGCTGGCGCTACATGCTGTGGCGGATTTTCGAGACAATCCCTGCTCCGGACAATCCAGTCGATTTTCTTACCGGGATAGTATTCGTAGCGGTCGAGGCCATCGCAATGCTGGGCACGACGGCTTCGCAAATTTTTCTAACCAGGACGCGAAGCAGAACGGCGGAAGCCGATCGCAACGTTCCCAAATTGCTCACTAAGTCCAAGTTGCCCCGTGTCGATATCCTTATCTGTACGTATAATGAGGATCGGGACATTCTTGAACGAACGATTGTCGGCACCCTTGCGATCAACTATCCGAATTTCCGTCCCTGGGTTTGTGACGACGGCCGGCGCGCCTGGCTGAAGGCGCTTTGCGAAACGCATAACGTCGGCTACCTGACCCGCGACGACAACGCTCACGCCAAGGCGGGCAACATCAACGCGGCTCTACAGAAGCTTGCCGCTCTCGATAGCCAGCCGGATTTTATTGCAATTCTCGATGCGGATTTCATTCCGCTGCCCGATTTCCTGACGCGCACGCTTGCGCTCGAGGACGATGTCGGAACCGTCCAGACACCGCAGCACTTCTTCAATCCCGACCCGATCCAAAGCAATCTGGCGCTAACGAAGGTATGGCCTGACGAACCGCGCTTCTTTTTCGATATCGTCCTGGCCTCCAAGGATGCTTGGAACGCGGCATTCTGTTGTGGGACGTCTTCGATTATCCGTTTCGACGCGCTTCAAAGCATCGGTGGTTTTCCGACGGGTTCCGTCACCGAAGATTATCTCGTGTCCCTGCGGCTGCGCGAAAAAGGATTCAGGACGGTTTATCTCAATGAGATTCTTTCATTGGGTTTGGCCCCCGAAGGTCTCGCCGAATATACCGGACAGCGCAGTCGCTGATGCCTCGGTTTCGTTCAGATCTGCAGAGGTGCGAGCGGTCCCTTGAAATGGGGGAACGGTCTTCCGTTCGTCGATCGCATCATGCTTTGCGAAACGTTCCTGCATTGGTCGGCAACGCACCTGTTCCGCGTCCTGGCGGTCATCGTCCCGGCGCTCTATCTGCTCTTCGACATCCAGGCGGTGCACGCGAGCGTCGTTGATGCGATCTGGCACCTCGCTCCTTTTGTCGTTGTTCAGTCGGCGATTTTTCTCTGGCTGACCGGAGGCCGGGTCATGCCTTTGATGACAGACCTCTATCAAATGCTCTGTGCGACAGAGGTTTTGAAATCGGCCTGGGTCGGGCTCCTGCGACCCAAGGGGCAAAAGTTCAAAGTCACGGCCAAAGGTGGGGATCGCAGCAAGCAGCTTATTCAATGGCTGCTATTGCGGATTTTCGGAATTCTGCTGTTACTTACGACGCTCGGCATCCTGAATGCATTCGTGATCGATCCAAGCCGACCGCTGGCGGAGTCGGCCGCTATCGCGCTCTTTTGGAGTTGGTACAATATCGTAATTCTTCTGCTCTGCTGTTATGTCTGCGCCGAGCAGCAGCAGAGACGCAACGGCGAACGTTTCGACATTCGCATACCGGTCAAGCTCGGTTGCAACGGCGATCTTCGTGACTACTTTGCTTCCGACATATCCGTAAGTGGAATGCATCTCCTAGGGGAGCTTCCGGCCTCTGTTGGCACAGCCGTTCGCATACGGTTCTCCGACATCTCGGTGACTGGGCATGTTCGCCGACGAACCGAAACAGGCATTGGTCTCCAATTTGAAAACAGCAGCGCTACCAAGATCGCCATACTGCGATATATTTTCTCGGGAAAACATTCGATCACGACCGGTAAGATTCGGCCATATCTACTACCACAAGCGGTTTCTGCGCGCGTCTTCCGATAAGCTCAAGCCACGTTGGAGGAAGGACGGCTTCGAAGCAGGCCACCTTATCAGTCAACCGTCAGCATCCCTTATATATGTAGCGCTTTTGCATAGGTATTGCGGATGACTGAAGCGCGCATGACGGATATTCAGTTGAGATTCACCTCGACGCGCCTCACTATCCGTCCATGCCAGACGGGACTGCCACAGCTCTATCGCCCGAAACTCCTCGCCGAGCTGCTTTGGGGCCCAGATTGTTGAACGCAACCTCGCAACGATGAAGCAGGTGCCATCTCTGGGTTGGGGAGATGAACGACGCCAATCTGCCGAGCCGCACGCCACGCGCGTTTGTGCTGCCCTATTCCACGATGTTGGCCGAGAAAGTCGAGAAAGCCCAAGTCGCCGCATCGAGCGAGCGATGCAAAATCTGTCAGGTGGACAGCGACGCTTCCATCGCCCAATTTGACTTCGTGGGCCGAGGACCTTCGCGGACAGCCGCAGCGCCATTTACGGGTTTTCTCGGACATCTGCGAAGTTCTCACGCAATCGACAGTTTTGCCGTGCGATCCCTTTCGTCTTTCGTCGATGTCGCGCGATGCGGTCGCAGCGGTCATCAGAAGTCTCGCCGCCGGCTATTGGCCTGCCCCTCATCAAGAGGATCCATAGCGACTAAATCGTGCCGCCGTGATTCAATGACCGCGCAAGCGCTTCCAACGTCATTTCGGTGGGCCGCCTCGCAACCTATTTGGTAGAGACGCTTCGATGCAGCATGATTCCGACGGTGGATTTATAATTTCCAATGCCGGTCAGCGGCACGATGCTGGTAAATCGCGCGTTTAAAGGCTAATGACGGCCTATGAACGAAGCAAAGAACCAAACAGATCAAGCCCGCGAGATCGATCCCCAAGAGCAACTCGCTGAAATCTGCGGACGGGCGAAGTCATTTTTAAATGCATACGGGCGAGAAATGGAAGTTGCTGGTGGCATGCGAAGATCGTCCTACGATCGGCGCGGATACTCTCTAAACCGTATTGAGTGGAAGTCGCCCTTTCGTGAGCACATCGAGCTGAGCGGCAATGATAGGCAATTCAGTTACGAAACGGGAGAAATTACCATGCCTGGTGATCGGAATTGGGCACTTCAAACGCTTTGTGAACTGGAATTGAAAGAGCGCGCCGAGACGGACTGATCCCGCGAGGCTCAAAGCCGACAACTTTGCAAGTTTTGCGAAGTCGGAGGTCACTCGCGGTGCGTAGAGAGCTCGTTTAGGATGATGAGATAGGGGTCGGCCCGGCGGCTGACTGGCGTATTGTATTCCCGTCGCTATCGTCGATGAACAGTTGGAGTTTCCCCGAGAAGGCAACAGCGCGCGCGAATGCAATGGCCTGTGACTTGATCTTAAAACCGAGCAGAAATTCGCCACGCGGTTCGCGGAGCACAGTCCATAAACTTCCCGGCCCCTCGGCTATGCGAATAAAGTCACTACTCATATTCGACCCTATTGGTGTTGTGGGCTGTAGCAACCGCTCGCCAGTGTCATCGATCAATCCCATGGGCTAGCAGCCCAGATGGACTTTTGATGGCGTCGCGCTCCTGAGCCTTTTGAAGATCCACAGGATCAATCGCAACGACCTGCCGCGCGCGTTGTCCGAGTCCGTTAACATCCATTTCGATAGTTGTCGAAATCCGCCGATAGGCGACGAACGACAAACCTTCGATCATCTCTTCGACCGTCTCGACAATATAAGTGCCGGGTTCCAGCATCTCTTCGATGCCTGCCAGTGAGAACGGATGCAGAAAGACCAGCGACTTGCGAGTTGTTCGCTCGTGCATGGACTACCTCTAGCGACACTGGGCCCAAATGTTTTCGCCGCTCCCAGCGCTGATGCTAGGAGCGACGCGTCGACAACTCGCGAAAACTAAAGTTGTCGGCCCTTTGCAAACGCGTCCACGTCCTTTTGCGCCTGCGCCTTATCTAACTGATATTTGGACTGGACTTGGGCTACGAGGTCATCTTTTGTTTTAAGCTCTTTCACATCCTCGGCGCTTATTTTCGACCACTTGCTCGCAATCTCAGAGCGCATGTCGCTACCATTGCCGTCGTTGACGATGTCTGTCATTTTCAAAATTTCCTCAAATAATCCATAACCTGAGAACGTCGAGATGGAGATTGCCTGAAATCCTTCTGGAACATTCTATAAATATAAATGATACTAAAATTGGGTTATTCAAGGTATTTTTAAAATATTTGTTGCTTGAATACTAGCAACTATACTTTATTTTATTTGAAGAATAGAAATGCACGTTGCTTTGACTTGGAGATCATTAGAAATCGCTGGATAGGAACGAGTATTCCTAACCTTCCGCGGCAAAGCAACGAGCAGGGCTCATCTGCTAGCCCCCTAAATTCCGGTACGTTACCGTCATAGATCCCAACACGCTTCGGCATCCTCTGAGCCGCGTGGGCATGATGGCCTCTCGGGAGCTATTGTTGATCAGACGATGGTAGCTTACTCCTTTGCACGCGCCACAAACGAGGTCGATTCTTTTCCTGATCTACATCGGGCACCAAAGGGGCATAGGTCGAAGGTCCATGCCGATGTCCTATCCCTGACAAGTGAGCAGCTCCAATGCTTGGAAAATTGAAGCTGACGCTCCCAGAAAGCATTCTGAGCTTAAACATCTCCAATTTAACTCATGCTTCTACTGTCGTCGAAAATTTGAGGAACAACATCTCTTCAAGTCTGTTATAGGTTTATCAGCGCGAGTGTCCGCGCAGGTGCGCAGTGCGAACGAGTTCGACGCGCCATTACCCTAGACAAGAGGCCGGCATGAACATCGGTGAGTTCGCCGATCGCGCCCGCGCGATCAGGTTGTCGAAAATTACAAGATACGATGATAGGTTCGAAAAGCTCCGCCGCGAGCTAAAATCCGAGGAAGAAGCCACCCCTAAGCCAGCTAACGTCCAGCACAGAACTAAGCTTGGTCGCTCTATTTTGCGATTGCCGTGATGGCTCGAACGAATCCGCGATCGAATAACACAACGGAATCTTCCCGCGATGCCGTGGGACAGCGCTCTCTCTACTCATTCAAAAGCCTCTCGATCTCCATAGTCGTTGCCGTAATCGCTGGCACGGTTCTTCTGTCATCCGGGTGGTTAACACTCTGGCAAAGCCCAGTAGCGTCCCATTGACGGCAACAGGCACATTCCTTGTGGCTCGCGGAGTCTGCCGTCAACGTCTCATCCCGCTTCGTTTGCGCAACAGTCCACTCCCAATATGCCGGCCCGCAATCCTTGGCTGACGAACAGCGTCTATCCCACGTCGCACTTCAATCCGGGAGCAACGGATTCCGTCCTGCACGCCGGTCCGGTGAAGGGAAAACGGCTCGTCCGTGACACCGATGTCAAGGTGGTTCCGAATTTGATGGTGTCCAATCCGGTGGTGAAGAAGATCGGATCGGACACGGTCCTATTTGCCAGTGGTACGCTCGGCATCCGAAAAATTCTGGCAACCGAGAAAGACTTCGAGTCCGTATCGTTCCTGCCCTATCCCGGCTATGAGCAAAAAGCTCAGATGGCTGATGATCAGGCAGTTGCGGCGTTGCTGGCCGAATTCGATGCCGGATGGCGCGCCAAGGACGAAGCCAAGCTGCTTGCTGCCGTCGCCGGCTTTGAGCGGTTGGGTGTCACCCGCGAAGACGGTATCAACGGCGTCTACAATCTGTTCGACCGCGACGGCTTTCATTACTGCGTCTATGGCGGCACGAAAGTTATAAAAACCACCGACGACAACGCCACCCGCGGTCCCGTTCGCCTCATCAAATCCGTTGACGTTGCGGCGGCCATGCCGCCGGACGAAGCCAAGGCCGTGTCGCGGATCATTGGCCTCAACATGACCTATGATGGTTTCATCGCGGCTGCCGCGCCTGGTGCACTGGTGGTTTTCGATCGCGACCTCAATGTCAAATCCTACGTGGCCTTCCCCGGTGAGGCCGTCGACAACAGCATCGTCATCGACGAGCGCAATGGCATTTACGTCGTGACCTCACGGCGGATGGTCAAGATCATGTGGAACGGGTAAAAGCTTTCCACCGATGAAAAAGATGGAGCGTGGGAGTCGGGCTATGAATGGACGCCAGACGAAAAAGCTCTGGCGGCCGGAGCAATTTCACGCGGTTCGGGCACGACGCCAACCCTGATGGGCTTCGGCAATGATCCCGACAAGTTGATCGTGATAGCGGACGCGGCCGAGTCGGGAACAAATGCGGTGGCATTCTGGCGCGATGAAATTCCGGCTGACTTCAAGCAAAAGCCGGGCACCAAATCCCGCCGCATCGCGGATCAAGCCCGCATCGAAATTTCGCAACTCACCATCGAACCCTCCCCGAACGTGCTCGGCTACGGCGTGGTATACATCAATGGCTCCTATCCTGACCCGATCAAAACACCCGGAGCACCTAACGCCTTCACGGCTGGCGTAACGCGACCCGCCCCACTCGGGGTTCAGAAATTCGAGGACCCGAAAACGCACCAATTCGCTACGGCGTGGATTAACCGGGAGGTTGATAACTCGGATATTATGGTGCCGGTGGTTTCGGCGGCGACTGGCTTGCTCTACTGCGCGCATAAAGAAAATGGCGACAATCAGTACGTAGGGCTCGACTGGCGAACCGGCGAGTTAAGGGCGCGGTGGATTTTCCCCGACGACAGTCGCGTCTGGAATGCGTTCGGCGGCATCACCACGATCCTGGAGGACGGTGACCTGCTGATACGCGGCGCATTCGGCATCAAGCGGATAATTGGAAGCTCGCTGCGATGATCAGCAGGGAACCCGTCTCTGCCCGGAAGCGGTGTTCGATCAGAGTTCGCGTATCTGTCTTTCACGTGCCCCGCGCTTAACCTCAGGCCTTAAGAACATTACGCGGCCGGGAAATTAGCGTTTTGTCTGCAATCTCAATCTGATCACCGACTTGGAAATACGCCGAGACAATCAAGTTCCTCGCGCTCGACGGGCTTCGACGAGACGGCTTGGGAACCACAACAGTTCGATGCAAATTGAGCAAACGCATGCAAGAACGCGCTACGTATGGAGTTTGGCGATGAAAGCACGCCGACTGATTTCAGAAGGAGGCTTTGGGCCCGAAGACATCGCGTTCTTGACGGAAGTTCTCGAAAACGTCTGGGACGAGGTCAAGCCCGATCGCCTTGTGAATGGTTTGGAAAAATCGGCCTTGCGAGAAAGGCTCGCGGTTATCATCATTGCAATGGCGGGCAGCAGCCAGAGTCAATCCCCGAAAGAATTTCACGACCAGGTGCATCACGTCTACCTAGAACAATCACAGTGGCAGATGTCGGCGGAGGCGTGTTGCGATACAAGAAATCCGCATCCGCCTTCTCAATGAGCAGCCCCGTCGCCTGAATTTCGCTAGGGCTTCATGGCTGCGATCTTTCTCTGCGATCTAATTCCGCGCCCACGCGTGCCCTCCTGCGCGCTGCTAAACGTGAGGTGATGCGCTGAGGTATCCTCGCTCACCCTTCGCGACGGGTCTGCAGGTCCACGACATTATCCGCGGGCGAATTAACGGCCGAAAAATGCGATACCTTGTTGGCATCGCAAACGTATATCCACTTGGCATCAAAAAGCTCGCCATCGCGCAAAAAGCCCAGCACTGCGCCTTTCACAGCCCGCCAGAAAAGAATGGGTGGCAGGGCCGTTCCAAGTTTCACCCAATTGGGTTCCACGTATTCGCCGACTGGCTTCCAGTGAATCATCTCGTACCTTTCGATAATTGTTAAGCGCCACGGGCGAACTCAGCTTACAGGTAATGCAAAAGCGATGAGCGAGCTTAGCACCGATCTTAGGCTTGGCGGGACGAAAGTGCCGAAGGCGCCGGCCGTCGGACGAGGAAACGCTGATGGGCAGCACAGGTAGTGCTGGTCCTCGCTCTTGGTTCCGATCACTTCGCTAAGTTCGATTGCGGCGGCAAAGATCTATGTTGAGCGACTTCCCTTGCAAACGACGCTCTAAAGGCCTATGTTTGATGGCATCGAGCTTCGCTGAAAACGACTTGGCCTCGTCGCGAAGTGCGCGCCCGACCAACGACCTTCCAAAAAAATCTCGATTATTATCCCGCGGCATGTGCCGGGGTCATCGCGCATATATAAACGAGGAACAATTCTATGCAGATAGGAACGGTGAAGTGGTTCAACGGCCAAAAGGGCTTTGGCTTTATTCAGCCGGACGAAGGCGGGAACGACGTTTTTGTTCATATCAGCGCTGTGGAGCGCGCCGGTCTGTCGAACCTGAGTGAAGGCCAAAAAGTGTCTTTTGACATCGTCGCCGACGGTCGCAGTGGCAAGTCGTCGGCCGATAATTTGCGAGCCGCTTAATCGGTATCGCGAGGAATACGATCGAACTCGACCACGGATGTACTGGCGATAAGTTTGATCGAGGAGACCCGCGACTGTGCAGCAGACGCGGGTTTTTTGTTGCGTTGGAATTTTGAAGGACTGAGCGCATGGCACTTTTGACGAAGAGTTTCTCCAATTTGGCTGCACTGAAGGCGCGCCGCGCCCAGGAAGCGTCGCAGGCGATGCGGGACCGTGAGGCCGAACGCCTCGCAATTCGTGCAAAGACTGAACGCTTGCGCGCCGAGCGCCTGGCGCGGGAAGCGGCGAGCCCGGCCTCGGCTAAGAAACGCTGATGGGTGTTTGAACTCACGTTGGTGCCGTTCAATTACGGGTGATGATGCAAAATAGGCGTCTGCTCGATGTTCCAGCCGAGCTCGAGTGCACAATAGCTTGGACATTCGGCCCTTAGGGGGAATACTGTGAAAAATACATTGGGCGCTTGATTTCGAATTGCGCCTCACCTCGGCATACATGGCTGGTTTTAACCCCGGCTCCTAGACATGCCGACTGCCTGAGTATTTCGGCTTATTACTTCGATCTGTCGTGCCGCCTTGGCTTTGCCGCGCAGGGCGCAAAAGGAGTTTCCATGAAAGATGATTTTATCCGCGTCATGCGACGCGATGATGGGACCTGGGCTGTGTTCCGCGGGCCTCGAGGACTCGTTCTTCTCGTATTTCGTTTGAAAGGTCACGCAGTTGCTTACGCACGCGCGATCTCGTTCTCCCGAAAGCTGGCGCTCTTTGTCGACGACCGCTTTGGCATCGGCATTCGTCAATCGTCTTCGAGTTTGACCTATCCGATAGTTCTCGATTGATACATGCCATCTTTGGTGCGGTGCCTCTCGCGTTGCTGCAGGCTTGTCCTCGAGTTCGACACGATGCGTAAATCGCAAATTCCGTTGGTCGAGCCGCGGAAGCCTGCGGTTGAGGCGACAAAAGTTGAGAAGGTGGTCAACGAACAAGCCGGCGAGGATGCCGAAATTCCGTAGGCAGCCGAGGAATTGCTCATTGACAGCGAGAATGAGGATGAGCCGGGAGTCGAGGACGCGAACGAAATAGCTTAGCTCAATGTTTGGAGTTCCAAAATGTCAGAGATTGGCAATTGCCTGGCGGCTTTCGCCCGTCTGCCGAAAGCAGAGCGAGAGCGCAGCCTTCGGCTTATCAATGCCTACAACGATGCAATCGTAGAATCGGGCAAATCGCATGGGACGACCAACAAAGCGTTCCAAGGATTCAGTCGGGATGAAGTGGAACAGATTGTCGGAGACTTTCGCGCCGATCGGCTATCGGAAATAGGTCCTGCGATGGAGCGTTACCTGTCGCTATTGGACCGCGGCTATCGATGGCCAAGCGTTGTGTAGCCAGGCCGCAACGCCGCGCCTCTCTGCATTTTTATTGAACGTATCCATGCCCGCCACCTGCGTAAGCGGCGGCCATGTGCTGGCGCGTGCGCAGCGTTTCTAATTCATCGTTTGTCGGGTGATTGCCCTTCAGAATTTTGCCTTACAAGCAGATGGTTCACCTTGCGCCAAATGACCCTGGCAATTGCCACTCCGATGGCCAGGAGGGCTGCGCCGTGCCAGGAAGAGCCGACCGTCTCAGCGCGCTTTTCCATCTCTCTCATTCCGTTCTGGTTCATTGCTTGCACTCTCTCAAGGGGCTGATCCGGGTGCGGACTAATGGACTGCTCTGTGCATACGCTTCGACATAACGAATATTCCCACCGACGGGCTCGGCCGTCGAAGCCACCACCGCTCCGAAGCAAGACGATGAGCAAAGGACCAGAAGGGTGGTGCGAGCCACGGACTGTCCTGGCTTAACTCAAGCGCCCGCTGCGTTCATTTGTTCCCTGGAGCTTGTGCTGGTTGCGCACGAATGAAATCCCGTGCGCAGATCGAGTCGAACCTCTCTTGCAAACATACCCGTGGCCACCATCTCCATCCAGGTGGATGGTGTATGGATGGCGAATATGCCCAGAGAGAACGTACGGCAGCTGAGATCCAAGAGCCCGGATTCAGAGAAGATAACGATCAACCTCGGGTACGTTGATCTCGGGCAGATCGATCTTCTCGTTGATGAGGGATTTTACTCCAATAGAACCGATTTCATCCGCACCGCAATTCGCAACCAGATCGCGCGGCAATCGAGCGTCGTCGACAAGGCTGTAACGAGGCACTCTTTCGATCTCGGACTTCGGCTGCTCGATCGGCACCAGCTCGAAGAAGTGCGCGCAGCCGGCCAACAACTCGATCTTCGCGTCCTTGGACTTCTCACCATTGCCTCCGACGTCTCGGCCAAGCTGGCACGAGCCACGATCGCATCGATCACGGTCCTCGGGGCACTTCATGCGAGCGCGGAAGTCAAAGCTGCTCTTGCTGACCGATTTCAATAGCCAGGCACTGAACGCGCGCCAGCAGTTCGCGACGCAACAACAGGACAATGAACATGACGAAGTTCGATTTTCGGAAGATGCAGGAGGCCACCCGCCTGACCCGTGCTGGACGCTTGAATGATGCGCTCGCGATACTGCAATCCGCCACGACGAGCGCGGCGACAGCCACTCCCTCGACGCCCATCATCATCGACGGTGAAATCGTCTCTCATCGCGAAGTGCCGGTGAGGCTCTCGGCCGTTACTCCGCATTTTTTCCAGGCTTTTGATGCTGCAAGACTGCCGGCAACGCGGCGGCAGCCTGTCCACATCACCGACATTGCGCCAGAAGAAGGACGCTACATAAGCAGCCTGTTCTCCAACGGCGATGGCTCGCGGTCTTACAAACTCTATATCCCAAGCTCTCGCGACGCGGGGCCGAAACCCCTGATCGTCATGCTGCACGGATGCACCCAATCCGCCGATGATTTTGCCGCCGGCACGCGCATGAACTTCGTCGCCGAGGCGCATGGATGTTTTGTTGCTTATCCCGAACAGCCACCAGCGGCGAACGCCGCAAAATGCTGGAACTGGTTCAAGCCGGCCGATCAGGAGCGCGATCGAGGCGAACCATCCTTGATTGCCGGCATCACGCGCCAGATCGTCGAGGCGCATGACATCGATGAAACTCGTATCTACGTCGCGGGGTTATCGGCAGGAGGTGCGACAGCGGCGATCATGGGAGAGGTTTATGCGGACCTCTATGCTGCCGTCGGTGTGCATTCCGGCCTTGCATGCGGTTCGGCTCACGACGTCACATCCGCCTTCGCAGCTATGCGCGGAGGAGGAAACGTTAAAAATAGCCGCGTCCTGCGGGGCGCAAAGCCGACGATCGCTTTCCATGGTGATTGCGACACGACAGTTCACCCTTCCAATGGGGAGAAGGTAATCTCCCGGGTCGCCGCCGGGCAAAAATTCGAGACGCAGACCGTGCGTCACAATTCGCCCACCGGACATAGCTTTTCTCAAACCATACATCGCGATGCCGCAGGGCTCGGCGTATTTGAACTTTGGGAGCTGCACGGAGCCGGTCATTGTTGGTCCGGCGGTAGTCCGGCGGGATCATTTACGAGCAAAGATGGTCCAAATGCCTCAATGGAGATGCTGCGTTTCTTTCTTCAGCATCGATTACCGCCGTCGTAGCACCCCGACCGCTTGTGATCCAGACAATCGCCGGCTTTGAACGTTGCCATGCCTCCGGTCCCCGCAGGTCGGTGAGCAAGCGGACTGTTCGGCATTGTGAGCTTTCAGAGCAGCATGAGAAACGATTACCAGCTTAGAAGCTCGGCACTGATGCGGTCTAAGAGGCGACTGAGTTCGACAGGATGATAGGGCTTCGTAAGAAACGCGGTCTTGCTGGGCAATTCATTCCCAGCCGGCCGCTGGCGACCTGAGCTGACCACAAGAATGGTCGGCGGCCATCGCTTTCGGACACAATGCGCCAAAGCCATACCGTCGATGGATCCCGGCATTTGGATATCTGTGAAAACCACTCGAATATCCGACCGGCCCTCCAAGATCGTTATCGCTTCGTCGGCCGACCCGGCTTCAAGGGTGCTGAATCCCGCGCCCTCAAGAGAATAAACGAGGTCGAGGCGGACAAGAATCTCGTCCTCCACGACTAAGACCCTTGCCATTTTGTCCAAAAAACGTGCTCCTGACAGGGTGTCAACGAGTGCCTGTCGAATAGGTTGCCGGCAATCGTCGGGCTGAAAGCGTCCGCGTGTCATGAAATATGATTTGAAGCTTGCTTCACCGGCATGTCCCCCGGCCCAAAGGACGCGGCGGGAGGAGCGCAAACGACCAGTGCTGCTCCAGCTGATGCACGACCGCGCCCTTCACAATCGCTATGTCCTTAACATCGAAATGGCGATACACCGTGAGTGACGGCCATAGATTGGATGCAATGAAGGGCCACGACATGACGTTCAAGCGGCAATCCTCTAAACGAAGCCGTATAAAGCGAAAGTTAGCCGGCAGCCCCTCCTGATTTACTTCGCCGTCACGGGCTTCGGCTCTTCCGCCTTTCGTTGCTTTGCCAGGCAATTTTGATTTGTGAAACCGGACTTCTCTGTGTGATCACCACTCGTAGCGGGTTTCTTCGCGGATTTAAGAAATTTTGCGACCCGAGGATTAGCGACCAGCCTTCGCACGTATCCGATTGCCAGAATGAGATCCAAGTGGTCGCCGCGGTATTATTGCTCGACCAGCTTAAACTCTCGATCAAGCGGTATCCTGGATATGACGTTTTTAACGGGCGGTGGCCGCGGGATCGACTTCGCGCCCTTGTCTCCGCCTTTTTTGCCGCCCAAGGATGATCCTTAATGCGGCGGTATTCGGCTTTTTTTCGCGGTCCCTGAGATGCCTCAAAGACAGGAGAGATCTCTGCCGTGGGCGGCGCCCGCGACGCAACAGCTAAGTCATTCGATGGCGAACCGTGAAGGCTCGGCGAAGCACGTCATCAATCGCCCGGAATAAATGGATCTGCTGGATTGAATCCGCAGAAAGCAGAGACGAGAAACCCACCGCATCGAGCGAGCGATGCAAAATCTGTCAAGTGGACAGCGACGACCGCGGCTG
>DATLJG010000497.1:0-1697 GCA_035538995.1 Hyphomicrobium sp.
GCCCGGCGTGAAAGCGCTGAAGATCGGCATCAAGAAGGGCGGTTGCGCGGGCATGGAATACACCATGACCTGGGCCGACGAGATCGGCAAATTCGATGAGATCATCGAGGATAAAGGCGCGGTCGTGCTGATCGATCCGGCTGCGATGATGTATCTGCTCGGCACCGAGATGGACTACAAGATCGACAAGTTCTCCTCGCAGTTCGTCTTCAACAATCCGAACCAGACGAGCGCTTGCGGTTGCGGCGAGAGTGTCAATCTCGAACCCGCGACGCCGCCGGGTCTGTCGCCGGTCGACCCGTAAGCGATCGCACAACCGCCAGCCGCCGGAGAGACACAGTGTCGGCGGATGGCGGCCTTCTCGAAATTCTGCAGGATGCCCTGAGCCGCCGTGGCTCACCCCATCCACTCGTCATCCCGGCGAAGGCCGGGATCCGTCCAAGTCGATTGTCTTTGCAAACTCTAGGATTGGGCAAATGCCCGCCTGCGCGGGCATGACGGAAGAACAGCGTCCGTGCCGAGAAGGAACGCACGGCGAGCAAACGGAAGGTGGCGCGACTGTCGAGCCGAAAACCATGCCCGCCAGAAGCCGGAGGGGTTAACCCCGGCCTGGAGCCTTCGCGGGACGAGACGGTCTGCGCATGAACGCCGGCATGTTCTCGGCGAAGCCAAGCCGTTCATCGCGTTGAGGCTTGCGACCCTCCGGGCGCTCGCTTTGGGGTGCGGGACGGGGCGCCTTAGCCCTCGGCTCATCGGTCCAATTATCGGCCCGTGACTTCGATCGCGGCGCAGGGTTGCCGGGCGGCTGCGGCTGTTGATCCGCGTGCCGTACGCGCTGCTCCCGTTTCGGTCGCTGTTGGCGCGGCGCCGCGGGCTGTTCGCTGGTCGCCGGAGTTTCCTTGGCACGACCGTGCGGCGCGCCGTTGGCCTTGGACTCGTGCGATCGCTTTTCACCACCACCGGAGCGCGGCCGCGCCGATTTGGAATGCGGTGCGCCGCGACCTCCGCGTCCGCGCCGCCTTTTGCCCGCGCCTGCGATGTCGTCTTCGCTCGGCGGATCGCCCAGCCAGACCGCATCTTCGCCTGTAATCTTCTCGATATCGGTGACGAACCTCAGATCATCAGGACTGACGAGCGACGCAGAGTAACCCTCGCGCCCGGCGCGCCCCGTGCGTCCGATGCGGTGGACGTAGTCGTCCGCCGCCCACGGAAGATCGAAGTTGAAGACGTGAGAGACGTCGGGAATGTCGAGACCGCGAGCGGCAACGTCGGACGCCGCCAGAAGCATGATCTCGCCGTTGCGGAACTTGTCGAGCGTATCCATGCGGCTGGTCTGATCCATGTCGCCATGCAAAGCCCCGGCGTTGAAGCCGTGCTTCGAAAGAGACTTGTGAAGGATCGCGACGTCGCGCTTGCGATTGCAGAAGATGATCGCGTTCTTGACATTGCCATTGCGAATGAGATCGCGAAGCATTTCCCGCTTGGCCCACTCTTCGCCGTTCCGGCAAAAGACGAAGCGTTGCGTGATCGTCTTCGCCGTCGTCGCCGGCTTGGCAACTTCGATACGCAGGGGATCTTTCAGGAATTGATCGACAAGCCGCGTGATCTCCGGCGGCATCGTCGCCGAGAAGAACAGCGTCTGCCGGCGCGGCGGCAGCAGCTTGCAGATTTTCTCGATGTCCGGAATGAAGCCCATG
>DATLJG010000498.1:0-6549 GCA_035538995.1 Hyphomicrobium sp.
GCGGCACCAGCGATGACGAGACAACCGAGCTTGCATATTTACGACTCCTTGCGTCGTTTTCCTTGTCACCAAGATGAGCCAGCCGGTACGCGCACGAGCCGAAACGGCAGGTGAGGCGGCCCGCTCTTGGAATCGAAGAGATGGGAGAGCTGTCCCTCGGTCGTCCAATACGAGTCGCCGACGTGGGCAATCGCTGTCGGACCCGCCAAGCCGTCCTTGATGGTCTCAATCGTGGCTTCGTCACCTTTGATCGTCACGTGGTCGAAGCTGCCGCCACCTTCCGCCATGATGAAGCGCAGATCGCCGTCTGCAGGTCGAAGTCCGTCCGCGAATTTCAACGGGCGTGACGTCTTGAGCTTGGTGATTTTTCCAGGCGCTCCGTCCTTCACGTCCACACGGAAAAACTCTCCGTTGGCATACGTGTTCACATAAAGATTGCCGTCGCTGCCGAAGGCGATGCCGTCCAAACCGGCCCCTTCTTTTGGCTGATTGAAATCAGCACTTTCCAGCCAGACGTCGATTTGCGAACTGCCTGGCTTCAAACGAAGGATTTGCGGCGACGACGAATTGGTCAGAAAGATCGATCCGTCCGGTGCGATAGCGAAATCGTTGCAAATGCTGCCTGCTTTCGGGAGCGCGACGCTCAGTTTGCCTTCGCCGGTTTTGAGATCGAACCCTTTGACGAAGCTCCCCTTGACCTCGCCGGGACCGGGAACTCCGAGCGCCGAAATGTCATTCGAGCATACGAGGAGCATCCCGGCTTTTTCATCCACGAGAACTCCGAACGTCGATCGACTGTCGAAAGCACCCGGCTTGATCCACTGTTCGGCGGCCGACGCGCCGGGCTTGACGCGGAATATGCCGCCTGAAGCAAGACTGCTTGCGTAGAGCGTTCCATCTGACGCGGCCGAGATGCTTTCGGGATATGCGGCATCTCCGGGGAGTGTAACGGCGCTTGGCTCTGCGGCAAACACCGTGGATGAAACGATCACGCTGAATGCCAGGACCAATGCGGCCGCTTTGCAGATGTTCTGTTTCTCGATTGTCGTCGCGGACATGGAATTCCCTCGGGTTGAAAAGAAGGGGCAAAGCATTGGCGTGTAAGCAGATCGCGCGCAATGCACGATATCGCGTAGCAGCTATATCGAGATTTGCTTCCGAACATTAAAGTGCGCGAGGAGGATTTGGGTTGCATTTGCCGCATCGCAAATCGGCCGAGCGGGACGCTGGCGCGTATCGTTGTGAGCCACCCTTAAACTTGCGGCGATGCGGCGCTCTGTCCTCAACGAGCCGAGTTCAAGCCCGGCGCACACTGGCCAAAACGATGAACGAACGGCGCGTCAACCCGGCTTGAGAGATCAGAGCCGGTAAGATGTGACAAATCGCAGGCCGCTATCGCGTTAACGCCGCGATGGCCACCGGGATGCCGGACGGCTTTTTCAAGTGTAATGTCGGTTCGCGAGAGGCTTGGGTGTCTCCGACGATCCACGATCGGGCGTCATGTGCGACACCGCGAAGAAGAAATGAAATTGCTTTGATGCCGATATCCGATTCAAGCGCAAGTCCGTCCGCTGAACCCGAGGTTCGGTCAGCCCGGATGCATGCATTGGCGACTCTGCCCGTTTTCTTCAAACTTGCCGGCAAGCGCGCCCTCGTCGCCGGAGGTGACGAGCCGGCGCTGTGGAAGGCCGAACTGCTGGCAGCAACGGGAGCACACGTCGACGTCTATTCCGATGCCTTTGCCGATGGCTTCATCGAACTTGCCCACGCGCCCCCCGCCGGTTCGCTCACATTGCATCGTCGTCGCTGGCGCGGCGAAGATCTCGCCGGGGCGGCGATAGCCATCGGAGCATGCACGGACGACGCCGATGCGGAAGCCTTTGCCGCGGCTGCTCGTGAGGCCGGTGTTCCCGTCAACGTCGTCGACCGTCCGGCGTTCTGCGATTTTCAATTCGGAGCCATTGTGAACCGCTCACCGCTAGTCGTCGCGATATCGACGGATGGCGGCGCTCCCGTTTTCGGGCAGGCGATCCGATCGCTGATCGAGGCGCTTCTGCCGAGCGGGTTCAGCCGCTGGGCCGAAGCGGCCAAGACGTGGCGGAGCAAAGGCGATCGTCTGGGCAAAACGGCCGCCGCGAAAAGACGATTTTGGGAGCGATTTGCCGACCTCGCGATGCAAAACGCGACGCGCGCGCCAGTTGAGAGTGATTTGGTGCAGCTCCTGTCGGATGCTGAAGCCTCGAAAAATGCCGCGCAGTCCATAACCCTCATTGATGTTGGGGACAGCGTCGAAACGCTGACGCTCGCCGCCGTCAGGGCGCTTCGACGAGGAGACCTTATCGTTTTCGACAAGGATGTCCCGGAAGCCGTACTCGACTTCGCGCGTCGCGAAGCGCGACGACATGCGTTCCCCACCAGTCCGAAAGAGATCATTGCCAGAGTCGATGAGATGATCGCCTCGGCAGCGGCGGGCAAACACGTCATTTGTCTTCGCGCGACGGGGCCGGCGGCAGGCGCCGATGGGGAAGATACAACTAAATATATTGAGAACGCCATTCAGGAGGCTGGGCTGCCCATAATCATCCTTACCTCGGCCGCACCGCCTCGCTGAGCCCAGGCGGGGGCGTGGGGCGTCTTACGCCATCTCGTTGCCCTGAAGACACGCCACAATGGGCATCTCGGCAGCGGGCTCTCGCGCCATCGGCTCGAGATCGCTAAAAGTCAATAATATCCGCTATTTTCATCATGTTAGTTAAGAACGTCGTGGCCGTTCGCTGGCTTGGAATGGCATTGGCACTTGGCTATACTCAACCTTGGGGGTCCGCTCGGATCAAGGTCTAGCCATGCGCGGCGGATACGCATCGCCCTGCCGGCTGCTGGGCGTTGGGACGCATCGTTGCGGCACCGCGTCGTGTTTGGTTTCGGAGTCGCGTGCGAATGCGCTGCAATCCTTCCTATTGGCTGTTGGGACTGATCCCGATCGCAATGTTGAGTTGGATTGCCGTACAGGTCCAACATCAGGATATCGAAAGCGACCTCGCAATGCGCACGGCGGATGCACTAAAGCGTGCCGGCCTCGGCTGGGCAGTTCCGCATGTCGATGGGCGCGACATCGTCTTGACCGGAAAGGCGCCCGAAGAACGCGGCCCAGTTCTCGCGACGGCTCATGCACGAAACGTTTGGGGCGTGCGTGTCGCGCACAACCGGTCGGGCCTCATCGCGCGGGTCGCCAACTATCAATGGAGTGCGATATCCGACGGGGCCGGTCATCTCAGAATTGACGGCGATGTTCCGTCGGAGCAAGCCCGCCGCTCCATTCTCTCGACTGCCAAAACGGAGTTTCGTTCGGTCGCGATCGCCGACCATATGCGCCTCGCTCGCGGCTCCATCGATCGTGAAGCGTGGCTCGCTGGTGCAGAGTTCACTCTGAAGACGCTCGCCGAATTGCAAAGCGGCCAAGCCGAGTTGGCCGCGCTCGATCTCTCCATTCGCGGCAAGGCGGCAACGTCGCAGGCCTACCGCGATGTGAAAGCGGCGCTCGCCAAGCAAAGGCCGGAAGGTATCAAGCTCGCTCGTGCGGAGATTACTGCTCCGGTCGCAAACCCCTACGTGTGGGCCGTCAAGAAAGGTCCGGAAGGCATCGTGATTTCCGGATTCGCGCCGACTGATGAGATCCGCAGTAATACTATTGCGAAGGCCAAGTCCGTCTTCGGCAAGCTGGCGTTTGCCGATCATACTGATGTCGCGGCCGGCGCACCGGAGGGATGGGCCAAGGCCGTCGGAATCGTAATCGAACAACTTGCCCAGCTTAAAATGGGAGAGGCCTCGTTCCGCGGCCGGGAACTGACATTCTCAGGCGAGGCGAACGACGAGCAGATTGCATCCAACGTCCGGCGAACCTTGAAGCTCGACGTGCCGCAAGGCTTCAAAATTACGGATCGCATCCGCTACCCGAAACCGAACCTGTTTGCCGCCGGCTCGGGTTACGTCATGGGCATAGTCAACAACGGCTCGTCTGTTGACGTCATCGGCATGGTTCCGAGTGAAGCGGCGAGGGCCGCGCTGGTCGATGCCGTGAAGGCCCGCTTTCCTCAACGTACCGTCAACGACAAAACGCAGGTGGCGCCCGGCGCCCCCGAGGGCTGGCAGCAATGCGTCGTCGCCGGCCTTGCGTCTCTGCCACGCCTGACAAAAGGCAAATCGCTGCTCTCAGACCATAACCTCGAAGTCTCGGGCGAGACGAACGATTATGCAGCGTCCAAATCGCTTCCCGGCGACATCAAGGCGGCCGCCGGACAGACATGCGAGACGACGACGAAGATCGCATTCACCGGGCAAATGAAAACCGATCTGTCCTGGAAGGCCACGCGCGGCGCCAACGGCATGGTCACGCTCGAAGGCGAGGCGCCTGACGAACCCTCACGGGCGCGTCTCATTGACGAAGCCCAGCGGATCTACTCGGGATCGAGCGTCACCGACAACATGAAGGTCGTCGGCGCCACGCCGGAACCCTGGCTGTCAGCAACGCGCGTCGCGCTTGAACAGTTGGCGCGCTTGCGACGCGGCGATGTCGAAATGTCGGACAAAACCCTGATGATCGAAGGAGCGGCCGAAAGCGACAAAGTTGCCGACAATATCCGCAGCGTCCTGTCGACAGATCTGCCCCCAGGCTACAAGGCGCAAGATTCGATCACGGTCATGTCGGAAACGGAAAAGGCCGCCGACAGCTGCCAGACGTTGATGCGCGCCACCACCGCCAAGGGCATCATCAATTTCGCTCGCGCCAGCGCCGACTTGACTTCCGATAGTACGCAGACGCTGAAGGAACTCGTCGAGGTTGCCAACGAGTGCCCGTCCTTCAAGATCGAGATCGAGGGCCATACCGACGCCGAAGGAACGGACGAAAGAAATCAGAGGTTGTCGAACCGTCGCGCCAATGCCGTCGCAGACTTCCTGGCGCAGAACGGCGTCGACCGCAGCCGGTTATCGACGATCGGCTATGGCGCCACCCGGCCGATCGCCGACAATGCGACGGAAGAGGGCCGAGCCAAGAACCGCCGGATCGAATTCAACGTGAATACCAATTGAGGACGCGCATGTCGCGCCAGGAGCCGATCGATGGATTACTTGTTTTTGAAACTCATCTGGTGGGTGGCGGGCGCATTTGTGCTTGGTCTTGTTGTCGGATGGTTTTCCTGTCGCGGAGAAAAAGCGTGATCCTGCCGAGCATCGTCACGCCGGGTAGGGACGTGGCTGGGCGGAGGCCAATGCGAGCTCAAAAATGACGTATCTGCTCCTGCAAACATTTCTGCTTTTGCTCGCGTCCTATTTTCTGGGTGCGTTCGTAGCGTGCACGATCAAGCGTGCCGTTCTTGGCGCACGCAACGAAGAGCCTGCGGGTCATTTGGCTTACGCTCCTGTTCCCGCCGGTCCGATGCCGGTCGATGCACCGCAGCGCCCTCCCGTTTCCTTGCCGCCCCAGCCTGCTGCCCGTAGGCGTGCGCCGCCCGTCGTCCCACGCTCGATAGATCCCGTGCAGCCGAGGATCGATGTGCTGCGCCGTCCCGAGCCGCGTCCGGTTCCCAAATTGGTCGATCCCTCGCGTTTCGAACGTGCGCTGATGGGGCCGGACCCGAACGAGGGCATGCCGCGCAGGGCAATCCCGGAAATTTGCCCGGTCGTCCTGATGCCTGTCACCGGAGATTATCAGCCGGGTTCATATGGGCCACCAGAGCCGCCAGAGCCTGAAATTCCGCCGGTGCCCCTGGTGGAAGTGGTCGAAGCGTTGCCCATAGAGGTGGAACGTCAGGTTCTGGACACGGAAACCGCGCTTGAGGATGACGCTGCGCGCAGCGGCGAACCCGAAACGATCAATGCGCCGCCGGTCGAATTGACTCGGCGTTCCAACCTGAGCGATGCCACAACCTCGGCGGCGGCAACGGCCGTTGCGGCGGCAAAGGCAGCGGCAGCCGCATCCGTCTTTCCCATGCTCCGGTCGCTCGTTTCAAGAACGGAGAAAGCACGCCCGCCCGAAGCCGAACATCCGAGCATTGAAAACGCGCCGGAGGAAGCCGAACAGCTGCGCGACGAACCGGCCGACGAGATCGTGGCGGACGAAACGGCGCTGGGGGTCATGGCCGCGAATGAGGACGCCGCCGCCGCTAGAAATGAAGACGTCGAAGACCCGGCGTTCGAAGACGAACCGATCGAAGACGATGAGCTTGCCGACCAACCCTTCGACGAGGAGCCACTTGAAGACGACGAACTCTTCGAGGAGCCGCGCGTCCCGTTTCCGCAAGCCGAAGTCCCGCAACTGGCCAGAACGGTCATCGAAGGTGGCGACGACTTTCAGCGTATTCGCGCTATCGGGGTTGATTTGGAACAGCGCTTGAAGTCCGAAGGCGTGGATAGCTTCGAACACATCGCGGGATGGACCGCCGACGATGTCAAGCGCATCGGTCAGTTACTCGGTATTCCGGGCCGCATCGATCGCGAGCAATGGATCGAGCAAGCGCAGATCCTGGCGAAGGGCGGCGAGACGTATTACTC
>DATLJG010000499.1:0-3052 GCA_035538995.1 Hyphomicrobium sp.
GTGTCGCAACGTCATCGAGACGATCTGCGCGCGCTTCGGCGTCACTTCGACCCTGATCGACGGCAAGGATCTGAATGCCTGGCGTGAAGCTATCCAGCCCAACACGAAGATGTTCTTCTTCGAAACGCCATCGAATCCCAATCTCGAACTCGTCGATATCGCCGGAGTCTGCAAAATCGCCCGCGAGAAAGGCATCATCTCGGTCGTCGACAACGTCTTCGCGACGCCGATGCTGCAGCGACCGCTGGCGCTCGGGGCCGACGTGGTCGTTTACTCGACGACAAAGCACATCGACGGACAGGGCCGCTGCCTTGGCGGTGCCGTGCTCGGCGGGACCGAATTCATTACGAAATACGTCCAGGAATGGCTCCGCCAGACCGGCCCGTCTCTCGCCCCCTTCAATGCCTGGGTGATGCTCAAGAGCCTGGAAACCATGCCGGTGCGCATCAGGGCGCAATGCGGAACGGCCGCCAAAATCGCCGATATGCTCGCCGAACTGGATGGCGTGACGCGCGTGATCTACCCCGGACGCGCCGATCACCCGCAGGCCGCCATCGCCCAAAAGCAAATGCCGGGCGGCGGACAGATGATCGCCTTCGAAGTCGAAGGTGGCAAGAAAGAGGCGTTCAAGTTTTTGAACGCGCTGCGTCTGATCATCATTTCCAATAACCTTGGGGACGCCAAAAGCATCGTTACCCACCCAGCGACGACGACGCACTTCAAGCTGACACCGGCGCAGCGCGAGGAATTGGGCATTAGTGATGGCATGATCCGGCTTTCAATCGGACTTGAAGCTGCCGAAGATTTGGCGGACGATCTATCGCAGGCAGTAAAGGCGGCTAGGGGCTGACGGAAGACCATGAGCAAGAATGCACCGACATCGGCGACCCCAAAGCGCGGCAATCGCGCGGCTATCCATCCCTACGAGGCCGTGACACGCGGCATTCGCATCAGGGTCGAGCCGCAATACCTCGAGGACCAGTCTTCACCTGAGGACAGTCATTTCGTCTGGTCCTACGCCGTCGAGATCAACAACGATGGCCAGGAGACGGTTCAGCTCAAGTCGCGCATGTGGCGCATCACCGATGCCGTCGGGCATACCGAAGAGGTGCGCGGCCCGGGTGTCATCGGGCAAACGCCTGTGATTCAGCCAGGCGAGTCCTTCAACTACACGTCGGGCTGCCCGTTGAAGACGCCGCAGGGCATCATGGTCGGCAGCTATCAGATGACCGACGAGGCTGGCCAGCTTTTCGACGTGGCGATCCCGGCCTTCTCGCTCGATAGCCCTTATACGCGCCGCAGCATGAACTGATCGCAGCAGGCTAGGAATGAACGCGAAAGGCCAGAGTCAAACTGCGGCCGAACTGCTGGCCAGCCTCGTCGCGTTCGACACGACAAGCCATCGCAGCAATCTCGGCATCATCGACTTCATCGAAGACTTCCTAGCGCAGCACGGCGTCGCCGCCCGCCGGGTCGTCAGCAGCGACGGCGAAAAATCTTCCCTCTACGCAACCCTTGGACCCGACGGCGAAGGCGGCGTGGCGCTCTCGGGCCACACCGACGTCGTGCCCGTCGATGGCCAGACCTGGACCAGCGATCCATTTACATTGCGAGCCGCCGACGGCCGCTACTATGGACGCGGCACGGCCGACATGAAGGGCTTTATCGCTGCGGTCCTCGCCGCGACTCCGGATTTCAAGCGCCGCAAGCTCAAGACGCCGATCCATTACGCTTTCTCTTACGACGAGGAGATCGGCTGCGTTGGCGTCCGTCCCATGATCGCGGAGCTTGGCAAGAATTTGCCGAAACCACGCATGGTCATTGTCGGCGAGCCGACATCGATGCAGGTCATCGACGCCCACAAAGGCCCGGTTCGCTGGCATGTCGAAGTCATAGGTCGCGCCGCCCATTCCAGCATGGCGCCGCTCGGCGTTAACGCCATCACGTACGCCGCGCGGCTCGTTGCCGAGCTGGAGCGCATCGAGGCCGATCTCAAGAAAACCGTACGCAACGCGCGTTTCGACCCGCCCTACCCCACATTGCAGGTCACGAAGCTCGCGGGCGGAACAGCCTCGAACATCATACCTATCAACTGCACCCTCGGCTTCGAGGTGCGCGCCTTGCCCGAACTCGATTCCGACGACATCGAACGCCGCCTGCGTCATTTCGCGGATACGCAATGCCTGCCCGAAATGCGCGCCATCGCGCCCGAGGCCGACATAACGATAACGCGGACGAACTCCGTGCCGCCCTTCGGCGCCGACCGCGCTTCCGATGTCGTGGCGCTGGCGCTGAAACTTACCGGGCAAAACGAAACGCATACCGTTTCGTTCGCAACCGAAGCTGGGCTGTTTCAGGACGCCGGTGCACCGGCCGTCATCTGCGGTCCGGGCGACATCGCTCAGGCGCACACGGCTGACGAATGGATCGCCGAAAGCGAGATCGACAAGTGCATGCGGTTTCTTTCACGTCTCGGCGATTGGGCCGAAGCCTAGCGCTCCCCGCGCGACGCCGACATCCCGACATCAAATCTTCGGCCGTTTTTATTAAGCGAACCAGAGGCTTGACCCGCTCCGGCGCGATGTGACATGAGTGCGACATCTTTGAGCACTTCTGCATCAACCCACCGTTTTTTCGCGTATCGCCGCGCAATCGACGCAGTGTTCAGGGTACGAATGCGGCCACGGCTTAAATGCACTCGCGAATTTAGAGACAGCCCCATGCCCATGCGCTTCAAATCTGCGTCGTCCATCGTCAGCGCGATGATTGCCGGACTGGCACTGTCGGCATGCTCAACCACGCCGTTGCCGACGATCGGCTCGATCAACCCGTTTGCGAAGAAAGCCCTATCAGACGTCGATCGCGCATTTCTTCAGGCCGCTGGAAGCTGGGACACCAATCACGACAACACCGTGACCTGCAATGAATGGAAGTCCTACGCCGAAGATCTGTTCAACGGAGCCGATACAAATCACGACGACTCGCTCGACGCGACCGAGTGGCCAAATCTCTTGAAGACCGACCGTCTCTTCCAGACGGCGAACCTGGAATA